>JAXDPC010000321.1:0-10047 GCA_034668525.1 Sphingomonadales bacterium | reverse complement strand
AGAAGGGTGCAGAACGGTTGCTCGGAAAGGGTCATCTGATCGCCAAGCTCGACGCGGACGAACGAATCTATCTCCAGGTGCCCTTCATCGACGAGGACGATGTCGAGGAGCTCGCCAAGGCGGTAATCGAAACTTGGGCCGCGCGGTGACATGGTCGGCAAGCGAGTCCGCGATTCGACCTATGTCCATGTATCGGCGCGCGACTGGCTTGAACCCGAGCAGCTAAAGCTGCTGCACCGCGTCGAGCGGCTTGCCTGTGATTTCGTGTGGAACGTTGCACGTATCGGCAGGAGCGACGTTACCCTGCTCGACTATCCCACTTTCGACGAAGACCCCTTCCCCGCGCTCCGCGCCTCCCTGAAGATTGAGCCGGCCAGCGGCAAGTTCGCGACGCGAAGCTTCGCCTCCGCCGCAAATCCGCCGATCCTCCACCGCAAGGAGCTGCTCCTGTCCCCGGGCGACGAGCGCGCCCAGCCCTGGGCTGAGCTGACCCGCGCTTTGGTCGACGCCGGCGTCTTTGCGGACAACCACCGCATCGGCCATCGCAGCCAATGGCGATGCCGGCTCGAAATGCTCGGCCTATTCGTCAGGGAGCACCGGTTGTGCCGCAGCTAGCGCGGAGCGAGAAGATCCGTCGCCATCGCACGGCGATAGTGCGGCATACGCTCTCGCAACCGATGTCGCTGCTCGTCCGCTACAATCTGGTCCGCGAGGGCGTCAGCGTCTTCGACTATGGTTGCGGACAGGGCGACGATCTTCGCGGCCTCGCGGCGGCCGGGATCCAGGCCGCGGGCTGGGATCCGCATTTCGCGCCCGACGGGGAGCGTCGCGTCGCCGACATTGTCAACCTGGGCTTCGTCCTAAACGTGATCGAGGCGCCGGCCGAACGGGAGGCCGCGCTGCGGGAAGCATGGCGCCTCGCAGGGAAAGCGATGTCGGTGGCGAGCATGGTCGCGGGTCAGGTTCCCACCGACTCGCTTCGACCCTATGGCGATGGCTTCCTCACCTCGCGCGGCACCTTCCAGAAATATTTTCACCAGGCAGAGCTTCGCGACTTGGTCCGAAACACGCTCGCCGTCGACCCGGTCGCGGTCGCGCCAGGAATCTTCTTCATCTTCCGCGAGCCCTCGGACGTCGAGGACTTCTTGCTGCGGCGGCGCATGGGCAGGCGGGTGTCGACAAGCGCCTACCGGCCACCGCCACGCGAACGGGCAGCAAGGGCCCGGCAGAAGGAGCTCAAGGAGCGGATCGCATTCGCGCTCGCGAGCATCGGGGACCTTGTTCGGCTTCGAGGGCGGATACCCCATCCCGAGGAGATCCCGGCAGAGGCGCTCGACGAGCTGGCGCAGGCGAGAGTGTCGATCCAGCGCGCCATCGATTGCTGCCTCGAAGAGGTTGTCAGCTCGCAAGAGGTCGAGACCGCCGCAGCCGCCATGCGGGAGGATCTGCTGATCCATTATGCGCTCGGCAGGCTCAACCGCTCGCAGACCAGCACCAGGCCAAGCGCCGCGATCGTGCGCGATATCCGCGCCCATTTCGGCAGCCAGCGCAACGCTGAGGATCAGGCTGTTGAATATCTGATGAGCCTGTCTCGACCCGAACTTGTGGAACAGGCGATCGTCGAGGCGGCGCAGGCGGGCCTCGGCGCGCGCGACCAGAAGCAGCGCCTCGTCATGCAGGGCAGAAACATCTCCGACCTCCCCGGCCGCCTTCGGCTCTATCTCGGCTGCGCCGCCTATCTTGCGGGCGATCCCGACAATGACTGGCTCGTCCGCGTCGATCCGGCGCGCAAACAGGTAAGCTACTTCCCGCTCGAAGACGCGCTCGAGCCCTTACCCCGCACGCGGGAGACGATCCTCATCGACATGGCCCGGCAGACCGTCTCCTTCCTGCCGACCCAGCGGATGCTGATCGCCAAGAGCTCGGTATTGAAGAAGGGCGGTCGACAGCAGGCGCGGCTCGAGGAGGAGTATCGCGAGGCGCAGGGCATGTCCTCCTCGGTCGTGCTCGTTCGGCTGAAACCGTAATGACGCGCGCAGCCGATTCATCTTCAACCATTCGCAGCCGACCATGAAGATCGGGAGCCTGAAGCAGCTCAAGACGGCCTATTTCCGGCGGCTCAACGATATCCACATAGCAAGCCAGCTTACCCGCTCGGCACTGGCCGCATATCGACACGAGCCGTCGGTCGCGAAAGGCAAGCGCTACCGCTATTTCGAAGTTCCTTCCGGCGGAAAGCCGACTGCGCGCATCCGGCGGCACAAGACCGACGTCGCGGCAATCGTCGCCGCCTCACGTGACCATGGCGAGCTACAGAAGTCACTGGTCCTCGCCGTTGCGGTAACAGAAGATTTCCTTCTCAATGCGCTCAAGATGGTGCTGCGCGCCTATCCCGATCGATTGCTGAGAGGATTGCGAGGCGGCGAGGCCCGGCTCAGCATCGACTTCGAGGTGTTTCTCACGAGGGAACGCGACGAGGTGATCGAGGAGCAGATCGCGGCGCGCCTGCAGCATGTCTTCTATGCCAGCCCGGCGGCTTACCTGCAGTTCATGAGCCAGGCGCTTGAGATCGCCGTGCCCGAGGACGCTCTGACCGCCTATCTCGAGATCAAGGCGTCGCGCGACGTCGTCGTGCATGGAAATGGCGTCGCGGACGCGCAGTATGAGCGCAAGGCCGGAGCTCTGGCCCGCGCCGGCGCTGGCGCAGTGCTCCCGGTCAACGAAGCCTATTTCGACCAGGCCACCGCAGCCTTGAAGGCTCTGATCGGCTCAATCAGCGACGCGCTCGTGACCCGCTATTCCGGCGACGCGCGCGTGGCGCTTCAGATTTCGAGGCTGTTCGAATCTTGAGAACCGTGCGCTTCGAAGTCCGCAAGGACGCGCTTTACGTGGCGAACTCAGGTCAAGGGTTCTCGGGAAAAGGCGTCATCTCGGTCTGCCGCGAGAATCTAAGCGCGAAGGGAACCTTCTCCGAGGAGATCAGCGACTACGGCGTCCCTGACGCTCAGCTCACCGCGAAGCTGCGGGCCGATCGCATCGCCATCTACCGGACCGATCCCAACGCGCTTCTCGAGGACGCGAGCTCGGAGCAGGAAACCTCGCGCGACTATGAGGGTCGTTCCATATTCGAACTGCTGCAGAATGCCGATGACGCAATGGCGCCTCCCGGTACATCCGTCGCGGAGCTAATCGGCGTCAAGGGCCTCGGGTTCAAGGCGGTCCTCGAGCTCAGCGACACGCCGGAGGTGCATTCACCACCCTTCCACTTCGGTTTCGATGCCAGTGCCTCGCGGGAATTGCTGCGCGGCGTTCCGAACGCCGATCTGGTTGGCACCTTCAGATTGCCTCACGACCGAGCGCCCGACGGCCACGTCAAACGCCTTTTGGAGGAAGGCTTCTCGACAGTGATCCGCCTCCCGTTTCGAAGCGCTGACGCGGCCCAGCAGGCACGCGAGCGGCTCACCGCATTGCCGCCGCATTTCCTGCTCCTGAGCCAACATCTGGGACGCGTCGAGATGACCGATGCCAAAGGATGGCGACGGGTGCTCAGCCGAAGCGGCGAACGCCCGTCGACCGAGGGGGGTACGGCAATACTCAAGGTCCTCGAGGGAGGCGTCACGAGCACGGAGCGGTGGCTCGTCTGGTTCGACCGGTGGGCACCAACGGCAACCGGAGAGAAACTCCTGAGCGCGGCGATCGGCGTTCCGCTCGACGCGGGCGACGCGGAGCGGGAACGCAGCCTTCCGCTCTATGTCTTCTACCCTACCGACGATTCAATCGGCGCCCCTTTCCTCGTCCACGCCGCTTTTTCGGTTCAGCAAAACCGCAAGCATCTGCGCCCCGGCGATCATGATCAGGACCTGCTCGGCGGGTTGGCTCGCCTGGCCACCCGTATGGCGACGACCATGCCAGCGCCGGCGACCCTGCGGCTGTTCGGCGAGCTCGCCTCGTCGACGCCCGCGGCCCGGCCGCCGATCCAGCGGGTTATGAAGCTGCTGCATTACACATTGGTCAAAGCGGTCGGCGCCACCGCCTTCGTGCCTGTGGTAGCGAAAAGGCCCCACCGCGTGCCGCCGGCTAGTGCGACGATGGGCGCCCACGGTTTTGCGGGGCTCCTCAATCCATCGGCAGCCGTCCTCGCATCGGCGACCTTGTGCAAGGCGGAAATCGAGCCGGTTTTCGATCATCTTGGCGCCTTCCGAGCGCCTCGCCTTTCCGCCCGCAGGCACGCTGAGCTGTTCCGAGGCGCAAGATGCCGCTCGATCGAGGATGTGCTGACGGCGCTCCGGATCGCCAGAACCGTCTGCCTGAGCGGAATTCCGGGAGCCGACCTGCTGGAACTGCTCGCCGGGGCGCCGATCTGGATGACCGAGGGCGGCAAGGTTCGCGCTCTCAATGGAAACCCCCTGGGACTCGCGAGCCTTGAAGGATGGCCGGACTGGGCGCCAGTCGACATCCTTCATTCGCGCGTGCGCGATTTCGTCGCGCCCGGTGGGAAGCTGGATCCCGAATGGAAGGCGCTCTTCGAAGGCCGTGTCGCTCGAACCGCTGATGAATTCGTCGGGCGGGCGCTCTTCCCACTGCTGGCCGCATGGACCGATACTGAATGGGCCGCGCAAGGCTGGCAGGCGCTCGAAGTGATCGAGAAATTTGCCGCGATCGGCGGGTGGCTCGAAATAGAGCCGCTCGTTCCCGACGAAGAGCAAGGCAGCACCCGAAAGAAGCTGGCCTCCGTGGTGCGTGTCCCCGTCGGCCGGACATGGCAGCTGGCGTCGCAATGCTATGCGGATCGCTCGCTGAAGGCGTCGGCGGAGCTGCGCCGGTTCTTCAAGGGCCTCCCGGACCGCTTCGTGGCCGGCTTTCCGGTCGCCGCGGAGAAGCGCTTCAGTCCGGCCCGGTGGCGCGCATTGCTCCGCTTCCTCGGCGTATCGTGGGAGCCCAAGATCAGGCTGTTCGACGACGGGGACGAAGCGGGCGTCCCGTCCGACCACGCATTCATGCAGGTTCAGCTGCGGGACTCAAAGCGCTATCGAGAGCGCGACTGGTTCTTGGAGCATTTTCCCCAATGCGTCGCGGCCGAGCGGTCGACATCGATCCTTCTGGATATGGCACAGGCCGTGCTCGGCGCCATGGCGAACCACGAAGCCGAATATGCCAAGCAATGGCGATCCAAGACCCATCCGCCCACCGGTTTTAGGACTTTCGTCCATTTCCAACTTCGCCGGACGGCTTACCTTCCAGCCACGCCGAACCTTCTGGCAACGAACGCGCGCGTCCCGGCCGAAGATCTCTACCTTCCGTCGGCGGGCTTGAAGGGAATCACGCCGCAGGTCGATCTCGCCGGGCTTTCGGAGCCGCAGCGGAGTGCCAGGAGAGCGCTGCTTACCAAGGAGTTGAAGGTAAAGTCACAGCTTCCGTCGAGCTGGGATCCGTGGCTTGCATGGAGCGATCAGCTCGCCCGCGCCGCCAGCAACCCGCAGCACCGGCTGACCAGGCGCATCGTGCGGGACTTTTACGAGAGGTTTCTCTCCGCGGAGCTTACTGGCTATCAAATGCGCCGCCCGAAGGAGGTCGTGGCGGTGAGCGGACCCGAAGGCCTGCTGCGCCCATTCCCCGCGAAGGATGTCGTCTGGATCGACACGCCGGTCATCGCGACCTCGGACATCCTCGAAGCTCTGGGCGCCGCCGGGCTAAACTTTCTCCCCGCGCTTCTTGCTTTGGGCCGGCGCTCGCCTGAGCGCCTCGGGATCGGAAAGGCGTCCGAAAAGATTACACTGCGTCCGCACTACACGACGGAGGTCGAACGGGCCCGCCAGCAGCTGCAGGCGCGGCTCGTGAAACGCACCAAGGCGATCGCCGCGATCTGCGAGGCGAAACGCGCGAAGCAGCCGTCCGTAATCCGCTTCAAAGCGGTCAGAGGACTCATCGTCAACATTGAGCTGGAAGGGACGGTGGTCCGCCAGCAGGCCGTCGCCGCGATCCTCCACGAAGGCGAGTGGCTCATTAATCTAGACGGCGACGAGTGGGACGGGCTTGCCGTCGCCATCGCCGGGGGGCTCGGCCGCGAAACGGACCTGCGCTACCGCTTCGCGGCCCTGCTTCGGGCGAAGACGAGGGCTGACGTGGTCCACATCCTGATGGCCGACAATATTCCAGAGTATCGCCTGCGTGAAATTCCGCTGGACGATGACCCGATCGCGCCTTTGTCAGATGAAGGTCCTTCCGGGGGGCAGGATAACAATCCCGGCAAGCCGGCCGATGATGTGGCGGAGGACGAAACCGGCCCCGAAGACACGGCGGGCGAGCCCAACGATCCGGGCCCGGTGAGAACGGGCGCCGCAGGCCCGGGCTCGGGAGAGCTTTCGCGCCGACCACTCTACAGCGGATCGGCAGGCGGGGGCGGTGGAGGTGGAGGCGGAAGCGGAGGTGGCGGTGGCCCAGGCGCGATTTCCAGCCGCGCCTACGAGATCGGAAAATCAGGCGAGGAATGGCTGTACAATCTCCTCGAATTGACTCAGCCTGGCGGCTGGAGCGTAGGCCGCAACGAGCGCGATGAGTTCCGCCGCGAAACCGACCTTCTGCTTCGCCGCGACGGCCGCGAATGGCACATAGAAGTCAAGACTCTGGTCGGGGAGCGCCTCTATTGGTCGGACCTTGAGCGTTCGAAAGCGGAAGTCCTGCGACCGCGCTATGCGATGGCGCTGCTGGCGCCGACCGTCGGCGGCTTCGACCACCGGCTCTATTGGTGCTGGGATCCGCTGCTCGAGCTTCTGGTTTGTGATAGGCGCGTGACGTGGCGCTGGGCGCTCGAGCGGGAGGGCCCGCCGCTTCAGGCTGGCAGCTGGCTCCCGGTTGCCGGCATATCCGAGCCGCACGAGGCGCCCAACCAACGGGTCGCGGCGGTCAAGATCCTCGAGGCGCAGCTGGGTCTCCTGCCGAAGGATGACGCGCGGCTCTCGGTATTCTGGAACCAGATCGCAAAAATGGACGCCTGAGCTTCCTCGCCCCCCTTAGCCGCGAGATTTTCGATCTCTCACCGCCTCGCCAAGTCTCCCCAAAAAAAGATGTGCAAACAAACACTTGTCGAGCATCGCGAGACAATTCCTTTATCTTGCATTCCCCCGCCCCCTTCCCAATCCGCGCGCCTCTCAAGCCTGTCGGCAAAAAAAAGAGGAAGCGACGCACCCGGCGCCGCTCCCTCACAAATCCATCGATTTCGCCGGCCTAGTTGCCCCGACCGAATACCGCCTCCGCCTGCCCGCGATCCTCGAACGACTGCTTCCAGAGCAGATCCACGGCTCTTCCCTCGCCATCCACCAGGCACGCTCCCGCATGCCATTGGCCGGCGTACGCGCTGAGCACCGCGACCCGCGAAAGCTCGACGTCCTCGTCATCCGGCGGGAAGCAGATGTCGAAATGCTGACCGAGATAGCGCTCCTTGACCCGTGCATCCCAGAGGAAGTCGACCGCTTCCGCCTCGATGATCCGAGAGGCCAGAATCGCTCCGAACTCCGTCTTCAGGGCCTGCACCCGCGCTTCGCAAGCGCCATTCGCCATCGCCAAAATCGTCGTCATCGCACCGTCTCCTTCATCGTCTTCAGGATCGAAGACGGCGCTTCAGGAGCGGGCGGCGGAGCGGCTGTCAGGGACGCCGAAGGCGCCGCGAAGCGGGGCGTGGGGGAGCCGATTTGCGAAGCAAATTGGGGGAACCGCGCATCCTTGATAGCCGCTTCGCCGTCCGCCACACTCGGACTCTACGAGATGACCTACCTCTCCACCCGTGCAGCGTCGCTGCGAGAGGAAATCGGCCTGAAATGATCGTCTCGGCGCTTCGGCTCGTCAGCCCCACATGAACTTTGGCGATGGGATCGTCTCGTCGTCGAGGTCCAGTTCCGGTTCGTCTCGAGCGTCTGTTCGGGACTCGCAGCAGTGCAACTGCTGGAGCGCGAGCCGAGCGCAGCATGGACCTTCAAGCCACGCTTCCAGCTCCTGATCCTCGTCAACGGCGTCGATCGCGAGCGTCTGGAGAAGCAAGAGGACCAGCCGGATGTTAGCATGGAATCGACGCAAATGAGGATCTTCGTCGACCACATATTCTGAGCGGTCGCCCCAGTCTTCGGGTTCGGGCTTCGGGAGATCGCCGTGAATAAGACGGTTGCGAAATTGCCGAAGATGCTCTCCCGCGATGCCCGGAATGGATCCGCGCTGCAGCATCCGGCGCATATCAGGGTGGCTGAAGTCGGTGCTGTCCCGATCGAACTCGGCCGCGTTCAGGAGGACAATCCGGAGAAATGGGAGATGTGGCATCGACACTGCGGCGACGAGATCGCGCCCCTTCGCGCCGCGGCCGGCTCTTCGGGACAGCGGCGCTGCGAGGGCCTCAACAGCGCATTCGTAGGCCGTCCAGACGAACGTGAAGACAATCGTGGCCGCCAGATGTTTCTCAGTGAGCTCCCCATTTGCGGATTCATAGTCGGCGACCGGGCTGCACCACATGCTGGCGCCGTCCACGTCCGTCTCGGCGAAGACGTCCACCAGCGAATAAGCCAGCCTGAGATTGTGAGCGACCTCATCCCAGCGATCACCAAGGGGATGAGTCGCCATCTCGTGAGCCGCAACGCACAACCTGCGCACATGTTCGCGTAGATCGACCAAAAAGGGATCAGGCTCCACGTCGGCCCACACAGGATCGGTCGCGGAATAGCGCATCCGGATCTTGCCGTCGTCGAAAGCCCTCCAGTCGAGACGCGATGCACCCGCCAGGCCGAAGAAGTCGCCAGCCATCAGGCGCGGTCGCCTGGGAGGCGGCGGCTCCAGATGAACGCGATCGGCCAGGCGACGGAGCCAATAAGCGGCGTGGCGGCGCAGCCTATGGATCCTGCGCTGCGGTTTGCGGTACGGCGGGCCAGAGCCATGCATGAGTCACAGATAGCATGCGCAACCTGCTCCTCACGCCGAAATCGATTGAATCGGGTCGGCGATCCACATCATTTTTGGCCATTGGCGAGAGCACGGTCACCAGATTTTCCTCCGGAAGTGCTAGCGCAGCGCTTGAAGGAAAAGCTCTCGGGCCGGTGAAGGCGCACGCTTCGAAGTTTCGGCTCACTTGAAAAAGGCCCCGGCGGCGGCGCCGCCGGGGCCGGAGCATCGGGCCTCAGAAGGGCACGTCCTCGTCGAGCTCGCGCTGCTCGTCGGACGTCCCGTTCTGCCGCGGCCGGCTGAGGAACTGCACGTCGTCGGCGATGATCTCGCAGCCGTAGCGCTCGATGCCCTCGCGGTCGGTCCACTTGCTGTAGTGGATGCGGCCCTTCACCGAGACCAGCATGCCCTTGACGGCGTGCTGTGCGATGATCCGGCCGAGGCCGTTGAAGCAGGTCACCCGGTGCCATTCGGTATCCTTGGCGGTGAAGCCGCTGGCATCCTTGTAGGTCTTGCCCTCGCTGTCGCGCTTGGGCCGGCTGGTGCCGAGGTTGAACACCGCGATGTCGGTGCTGTTGTTCGCGGAACGAAGCTCCGGGTCGGCGCCCAGATTGCCGACGAGAAGGACGATGTTGGTCATGATACGTCTCCTGAATTCGTCGCCGGGACCACCCCGTCGACAGCCCAGGAAAGGCGCGGCCAAGAGGCGGCGCGCACCGCAGGTCGCAAGACCGCAGGGGAACCCCGGCCCAAGGCCGGCGCGGGCAGCCCGAAGGGCAACACGGGCCGAAGGGCCGCGGGTTGCGGACCGCCGCAGCCGCGCCAAAGGGCTAAGAAAGGAGATGGGTGTGGTCTGGCGGCTGCTCGCCGGGAGACTTGATGACCGGAACTCGTTCCCGGATCGCAGTCTACGGGGGCTCCCCTGATCCGCCGTTCAAGACAGCGTAACCGATCCCTCTCCGGCCTCGGCCGCAGCCCGCAACTGGTCCAGACGCTCACGCGAGACCACTTCAACGGTGTCGCGCAGGCGCCGAACCGAGGACGTCAACGCCTCCAGGTCGGCCGTTCCAATCGCGAAGCTCGCCGAATAGCGAGCTTCGACATAGGCCCGCTTCAGCAGCTCGAACC
>JAXDPC010000320.1:0-3408 GCA_034668525.1 Sphingomonadales bacterium | reverse complement strand
CTTCGGCGCCAGCCGCGCCTCATTGGCGGCGGACATCTCGTCCAGCAGCCGGACCAGCTCGCTCTCGCCGAGCGGCTGCGCCGCGCCGCTGAGCTCGACGGCGACGTAGCTCCAGGTCGGCACCCGGTCGTCGAGGCCATACCAATCGGGGCTGACATAAGCGTGGGGGCCGTTGACGACGAACAGGGCCTCGCAGATGCCCGCCAGCGCGGCGTAGACCGCGTTGCCGCGCGACACGTGGAAGCGCAGCCGCGCGCCGTCGAGCAGCACCGGCACGTGCACCGCGCGCAGCCCTTGCGCGCTATGCACGACGAGCGTCCCGAAGCCGATCTCCCGCACCAGGGCCGCCATCTCCTCGCGCTCGGCGATCTGGAACTTGCGGTTCGGGTGCATCAGCTCCGTCCGCGCGAGCGCCGCTCGCCGCGCCGCGCCTGGCGCCGCTCCTTCGCCGCCGCCGCGGCCGGATCGCGCTTGGGCTCCCGCTTCGGCTCGTCGAGCGGGAGGTCGCCCAGCGCCGGATCGAAGCCCAGGTTCGCCACCGTCTCGGCGAAATGGGGCGGCAGCGCGGCGGTGACGTCGATCCGGCCGCCGTCGGGATGGTCGATCCGGATCCGGCGGGCGTGGAGATGAAGCTTGCGGCTGATCGATCCGGTCAGGAACGCGTCCTGCCCGGCATATTTGCCGTCGCCGACGATCGGGTGGCCGATCGCCGCCATATGGACCCTGAGCTGGTGGGTGCGCCCGGTCAGCGGCTGCAGCTCGACCCAGGCGGCGCGGTTCCCCGCCCGCTCGATCACGCGGTAGCGCGTCCGCGACGGCAGGCCCGCGTCGCTCTCGTCGACATGCATCTTCTCGCCGCCCGTACCGGGCTGCTTGGCCAGCGGCAGGTCGATGAGACCGTCCTCGACCTTCGGCACGCCGACCACCACCGCCCAATAGACCTTGCGCGCCGTCCGGCTCGAAAAGCTCTTCGAGAAGGCGGCCGCCGCCCGGGCGGTCCGCGCCACCAGCAGCGCGCCGGACGTGTCCTTGTCGAGCCGGTGGACCAGCTTCGGCCGCCCCCTTTCGTCGCCGAGGCCGTCGAGCAGCCCGTCGAGATGCTGGACGGTCTTGGTGCCGCCCTGGGTGGCGAGGCCGGGCGGCTTGTTGAGCACGAAGGCCTGCGGGTCCTGGTGGATCACCATCTCGCGGACGAACGCTTCCTCGTCCGCGCTGAGCTCGCGCCGCTCCGCCTTCCTGGCCGCACCGGCCGCCGGCGGCTCGGCCGGGGGGACGCGGATCGTCTGGCCGGCCTCGATCCGGTCTCCCGGCGCCGCGCGCTTGCCGTCGACCCTGAGCTGCCCGGTCCGCGCCCAGCGCGAGACCAGGTTGAAGCTCGCATCGGGCAGGTTGCGCCTGAACCAGCGGTCGAGCCGGATGCCGTCGTCGTCGGGCGCGACTTTGAACTGGCGGACGTCAGCGCTCATCCCGCCACCGCCCGCGCGATCCAGATCCCAACGAACAGCAGGCCCAGCGCGCCGGCAACGGAGCCTAGCGCATAGCCCGCCGCGAGCCCGGCCTGGCCGCGCTCGATCATCGCGAACATGTCGAAGCTGAACGCCGAGAAGGTGGTGAAGCCGCCGAGCAGTCCGACCGCGAGCAGCAGCCACAAGGGCCGCTCGATCCCGCCGCCCGCCATCATCGTACCGGCCAGCAGCCCCATCATCAGCCCGCCGATCAGATTGACCGCCAGGGTCCCCCAAGGGAAGCCGGCGCCGAGGCGCTGCACCGCGATGCGGCCAAGCTCATAGCGCAGCCCCGCGCCGACCGCGCCGCCGGCCATGACGAGAAGAAGGCTCCGCATGCGCGGCGATGTAGCGGCCGGGGCCCGGCTCCGCCAGTGCCCCGGCCGGTCTGGCCTCCCTAGCGGCCGTTATTGACGATGAGGGCGACTTCCGAGCCGCCCTGGATCGGCGTCACGATCAGATAATAAGCGCCGTTGCTGCCCTGGTTGACCCCGCCGAGGACATGGTCGCTGCCCCGCGCCTGGTGCTCGGCCGAGAAGCCGGCCTGGACGGCGCGCTGCTGGTACCAGTCGATCACCCTCTGATAAGGGTCGGCGGTGCGGAAGGTGACGACGCGGACCCGGCATTCGCCGCTGTCCTGTCCCGCCGCCTCGGTCACCCGCCCGCCGGGATAAGGCGGGAAGGCGGCCGGAAGCCGGTTCGCCCATTCCATCCCGTAACGGAAGTCCGGCGCCGCGCCCCGCGCGCTGCAGCCGCCGCCCGGAGCGGACGGCGTCGCGGCGCCGCTGGTCCCGGACGCGCGGCGGACCTGCGCGGCGCCTGCGGCGACGGGATATTCCGCGCGGGTCGGCGTCTCGGGCGGGCGGACGCTGAGCCGGTTCGCCTGCTGGGCGAGGTTGGGGTCGGTCGCGATCTGGTCCTCGAGCGCGCTGGTCAGCGCCGGGTCGGCGTCGTTGAGCGCGAGCATATTGTTGGCGACGCTTCCCTGGCCGCAGGCGGCGAGCGCGAGGGTCGCGCTGAAAGCGGTCAGACGGAAGAGCATGACGGTGCGGCTGGGCATATCGGCTTCCTCATCGGATGCGTTCCTATGCCCCAAAGCTGCGAGCAATGGGTGAGCGGATATGGTTAAGGTACTGGAATTTCGTGGTTAACGCCCATTTCGACCAGGTCCTGTGCCGGAACGGGACTGCCAGAAGGCGAAACTTTCCGCCTGCACGCGCCGGATCAGCGCCCGCGCCTGCGGCCCCTCCCAGGGACCCGGATATGCATGCTGCTTCGCGCCGGCGATCCACCAGCCCTGGCCCGGCAGGCCGTCGCTCTGCCGGACCACCAGCACCGCCAGCTCCGGCTCGCCGCGCGCCGCCGCCTCGGCGTCGATCGCGCCGAGCATGGCGCAGAGCGCCCGCATCTTCGGCCGCGAGAAGGAATAGCCGAGCCGCTCGAGCAGCTCGGAATAAGTGAGCGCATGGCCGGCCTCGGCCGCCGCGACGAGGTGCGCGCGGACCTCGGCCGGGTCGGCGAGCCGCTCGGCCATCGGCCTCAGTCCCGGTCGACGAGGATCAGGCGTCCGTCGGTCCCCGCGGCCCCGTCGGCGGCGAGGCGCACCGTCATCGGCCCGCCGTCGTGGCTGACCCCGCCGAGCACGATCTCGCTCCCCTCGCGCCGGGCGGAGGAGATGGAGAAATGCTCGCGCCGCGCCGGATCGCGATACCAGGCGACGACTTGTTCGGGCGGCTCGGCGCTGACGAAGCGGAGCTCGACGCTGTCGCGCGCATTGCTGTCGCCGCCATTGCCCTGGACGTGAAGGCCGCTCACCTGGGCCCCGGGCGGAAGCACGTCGCTGTCGGTGCAGGAGCGGGGGCGGCTGCGCATCGATTCGGTGACGTTGATGGCTTTGTAGATG
>JAXDPC010000319.1:0-4197 GCA_034668525.1 Sphingomonadales bacterium | reverse complement strand
CCCCGCGGGGGGGGGGCGGGGGGGGGGAGTGGTGATGTGTGGGGCGTAACCGGTCCCCCCCGCGCGATGGGGGGGGGGGGGGCCCGCCGGTGGGGTGGGGGGGGGGACCCTGGCTCCGAGCGCGCGGGTCCGGCGCGAGCTGACTGCGCCTGCGCCTGTTACCCCTCCACCATGCTTCGCATGGTCCCCCTCCCCATCTCTCGATGGGGAGGAACCTGCTGATGGACCTCACCATCGTCTGGGCGTTCATCATCGCCTTCGCGGTCGCGGCCTATGTCGTGATGGACGGGTTCGATCTCGGCATCGGCATCCTCTTCCCCTTGTTCCGCGTCGGCACGGAGCGCGACCAGGCGATGAACGCGGTGGCGCCGGTCTGGGACGGCAACGAGACCTGGCTGGTGATGGGCGGCGGCGGCCTGCTCGCGGCCTTCCCGCTCGCTTATGCGATCGTGCTCCCCGCGCTCTACGCGCCGCTGATCGCGATGCTGCTCGGCCTCGTCTTCCGCGGCGTCGCCTTCGAGTTCCGCTGGCGCGACGCCCGCCACCGCGCGCTCTGGGACGCCGGCTTCTTCCTGGGCTCGCTGGTGGCGACCTTCGCGCAGGGGATCACGCTCGGCGCCCTGCTTCAGGGGATCAGCGTCGAGGGCCGCGCTTATGCCGGCGGCTGGTGGGAATGGCTCTCGCCGTTCAGCCTGCTCACCGGCGCCGCTCTGGTGGTCGGCTACGCTTTGCTCGGAGCCGGCTGGCTGATCTGGAAGACGCAGGGGCGAATCCAGGAGGACGCCCGCCGCGCGGCGCGGCGGCTTACGCCCGCTCTGCTGCTCGCGATCGGCGCGGTGAGCCTCGCCACGCCCTTCCTCGAGAACAAATATCACGAGCGCTGGTTCGATTATTTGGGCCTGCTGGTGACGGTCCCGATGCCGCTGCTGGTCGGCGTGACGGCGCTCGCTTTGTGGCGGAGCATCGGCGGGGCGCGGCGCGACTGGCTGCCTTTCGCGCTCACCCTCATCCTGTTCCTGCTCGCGATGACCGGCCTCGCCGTCTCGATCTGGCCGGACGCGATCCCGGGCCGCGTGACGATCTGGCAGGCCGCGGCGCCGCAGAGCTCGCAATTGTTCATGCTGGTCGGCGCCGCGGTGCTGATCCCGCTGATCCTCGCTTACACCGCCTGGTCCTATTGGGTCTTCCGCGGCAAGGTCGGCGAGGAGGGTTACCATTGATGCCGCCGGAGCCCCCGCTCCACCGCCGCATTGCCTGGTTCGTCAGCCTGTGGATCGCGGGAGTGGCGGCGGTCGCGCTGATCGCCGCCCTGGTCCGGCTCTGGCTCGCCTGAGCGGTTGATCGCAATGCCACGCGACGCTAATAATTAGCAGCAGACAATAATTGTACAGGCTAAATATCAATGGGCGGCGACTTGCGGACGGAGGAAATGGCGGCGCGGCTCCAGGCCGCGGCGGTGCGGTTGCTCCGGCTGGCGCGGCAGAGCCGGGGCAAGGCTCCGCACGCGCCGCATCTCCCGCTGCTGGCCGCGATCGCCGCGGCCGGGCCATTGTCTCTCGCCGCGCTCGCCGCCCGCGAGGGCGTCCGTCCCCCGACCATGTCGCGCAGCGTCGAGCGGCTGGTCGCGGCCGGCTTCGTCAGCCGTGAGACGGACCCCGGCGACCGGCGCCGGGTCCGGATCGCCGCGACGGAGGCGGGGCGGAGCCTGCTCGCCGCGGGCCGCGGCCCGGCGGGCGCCATCGCCGATCGCCTCGCTCGCCTCGCCGAAAGCGAGCGGCGCGCGCTCGAGCGCGGCCTCGAGCTGATCGAGCGGCTGGCCCGCGGCTGACCTCGGCGCGACGCGGGCCTTGCTGCAGCGCAGCATGATCGCTACAGGCACCGGAACATTCCCGCCCGAAAGAGTTGTACCCCCCATGAGCCTCCGCAACGTGGCCATCATCGCGCACGTCGATCACGGCAAGACCACTTTGGTCGACCAGCTGTTCCGCCAGTCCGGCACCTTCCGCGACAACCAGCGCGTGGAGGAGCGGGCGATGGATTCGAACGACCTCGAGAAAGAGCGCGGCATCACCCTCCTCGCCAAATGCACCTCGGTCGAATGGGAGCATGACGGCGAGACCACGCACATCAACATCGTCGACACGCCGGGCCACGCCGATTTCGGCGCCGAGGTCGAGCGGATCCTGTCGATGGTCGACGGCGTCATCCTGCTGGTCGACGCCGCCGAGGGGCCGATGCCGCAGACCAAGTTCGTCACCGGCAAGGCGCTGGCGCTCGGCCTCAGGCCCATCGTCGTCGTCAACAAGATCGACCGTCCCGACGCGCGTCCGGCCGAAGTGCTCGACGAATGCTTCGAATTGTTCCTCAGCCTCGACGCCACCGACGAGCAGCTCGACTTCCCGACGCTCTACGCCTCGGGCCGCGCCGGCTATGCGGGCCTCAGCGACGACGTCCGCGCGGGCGACCTCACCCCGCTGTTCGAGGCGATCGTCTCCCACGTCCCCGCGCCCGACGCCAATCCCGACGGCCCGTTCCGGATGATCGGCGTCCTGCTCGACCGCGACCCCTTCCTCGGCCGCATCCTCACCGGCCGGATCGAGAGCGGCCGGCTCGAGGTCAACGCGCCGATCAAGGCGCTCGACGTCGAGGGCAACGAGGTCGAGGCCGGCCGCGCCACCAAGGTCTTCGCCTTCCGCGGCCTCGAGCGGGTGCCGGTCGAGAGCGCCCAGGCGGGGGACATCGTCGCCATCGCCGGGCTGACCAAAGCCACCGTCTCCAACACCATCGCCGAGCCCGCCGTCACCCGGCCGATCGCGGCCCGTCCGATCGACCCGCCGACGCTGGCGATGAGCTTCGCCGTCAACGACAGCCCCTATGCCGGCCGCGACGGCGACAAGGTGCAGAGCCGCGTCATCCGCGACCGACTGGAGCGCGAGGCCGAGGGCAACGTCGCCATCCGCATCACCGAGAGCGCCGACAAGGACGCGTTCGAGGTCGCCGGCCGCGGCGAGCTGCAATTGGGCGTGCTCATCGAGACGATGCGCCGCGAAGGGTTCGAGCTCTCGATCAGCCGTCCCCGCGTTCTCTACCGCGACGGGCCGGGCGGCCGCGAGGAGCCTTATGAGACGGTCGTGGTCGACGTCGACGACGAATATGCCGGCACCGTCGTCGAGAAGATGGCGCAGCGCAAAGGCGAGATGACCGACATGCGCCCGTCGGGCGGCGGCAAGACGCGGCTTACCTTCTCGGCCCCGTCGCGCGGCCTGATCGGCTATCACGGCGAATTCCTCTCCGACACCCGCGGCACCGGCATCATGAACCGCCTGTTCGAGCGTTACGGGCCGTACAAGGGGCCCATCACGGGACGGCAGAACGGCGTCCTGATCTCGATGGAGCAAGGCGAGGCCGTCGCCTACGCGCTGAACGCGCTCGAGACGCGCGGCATCCTCTTCATCTCGCCCGGCGAGAAGCTCTACGAAGGCATGATCATCGGCGAGAACGCCAAGCCCCAGGACCTCGAGGTCAATCCCCTGAAGTCCAAGCAGCTCACCAACTTCCGCGCCTCGGGCCCCAAGGACGAGAGCATCCGCCTCACCCCGCCCAAGCGCATGACGCTCGAGCAGGCGATCGCCTACATCCAGGACGACGAGCTGGTCGAGGTGACGCCGAAGAGCATCAGGCTGCGCAAGCGCTGGCTCGATCCCCACGAGCGCAAGCGGCAGAGCCGGAGAAGCGAGGCGGCTTAGGGACAGTCACTTTCACGCGCCTGCGCCTTCTTCCCGGGCGCAGCTGCGTGAAAGTGACTGTCCCCTCCCACGCCGCTTCCTCGAACACAGTGACGCGGCTTGAACTTAGTCAACAACTTGACTAAATAGGGTCCATGACCAGCGTCAGCGTCCATGAGGCCAAGACCCATCTCTCGCGGCTGCTGCGGGACGTCGCCGAGGGCCGCGAGGTGGAGATCACCAATCGCAATCGGGTCGTCGCGCGGATCGTGCCGCCGGCGTCGCCGAAGAAAAAGCCTCTGCTTGGGGCCTTCAAGGGCCAGTTCACCGTGGACGACAGCTTTTTCGATCCGCTTCCGGACGACGAGCTCGCCCTCTGGAACGGCGAGGGCGATTGAAGCTCCTCCTCGATACGCATGCCTTGCTCTGGGCGTTCCTCGAATCGCCGCGCCTCTCCGCCGCAGCCAAAGCC
>JAXDPC010000318.1:0-3071 GCA_034668525.1 Sphingomonadales bacterium | reverse complement strand
TCTCGCCGAGGTCCCGGCTTTCGCCGGGATGACGCCGGCCTTCCGGGACGACGTGGGCGCTGACGGGCTCGAACCGCCGACCCTCTCGGTGTAAACGAGATGCTCTACCAGCTGCGCTAACCGCCCGTGCCGCCTCACTGCCAGCCCGCGGGCGGGCGGGCAAGGGGCGGTCAGAGGCCGACCGGCGCGATGCGCTGGGCGGCGCGGATGTAGGCGGCGAGCGCCCGCGCGGCCTCGTCCGACAGCTCGATATAGACGCGGCGGCCGTCGGCCGGGTCGGCGCAGCGCACCAGCAGCCCCCGGTCGGTCAGGGTCTTGATCCAGCGCAAAGCCGTGGTCGGCGGCACCGCCGCGGCGATGCACAGGCTGGAGACGGCGACCCGGTTGCGCTCGAGCCGCGCCGCCATCAGGTCGAGCAGCATGTCCCAGGCGGGATCGGCGAACAGGCCGCCCTTCAGATAGGAGTCGCGCAGCCGCCGCGCCCGGATGATCGAACGGACCAGGCCCGCGTCGACGACGGGACCGTCGCCGCCGCCATCTTCCCGCGCCTCGCTTTCCCCGCCGCGGCCGGTATCGGCGAGCGAGGCGAGCGCGCCCGCGATCCGCGCCGCCTCGTCGCTCAGCTGCTGGAGGACGGCGTGGATGTCGTCCTTGCCGTCGCGCAGCCGCGGCTGGCGCCGGATGCCGGCGAAGGCGACGGTGGCGACGCGCTCGAGCGGATTGGGGCGGCACAGCTGGAAGACGTCGCGGTGCGGCGTCGCCGCGAACACGCAGTCGATCAGCTCCTCGGGCGCGCTGACGACGCTCCGGTGCAGCCCGGAACGGGCGCGCAGCTCGAGACTCCGGAGCAGCCGGTCGAGCGCCGGCGAGCATCGCTCCGCCTCGACCAGCACGGCGTCGATATGAACCTGCGCGTCGAGCCGTTCCGCGGCGCCTTCGATCGGGCCGGAATCGGCGACGCTGCAGCCGATCAGCTCGGCCGGATCGCGCATCCGTTCGATCGCGGCGGCGCTGTCGCCGAACACGAGCACGCGCCGTTCGGGCCGATAAACGACCGCCTCCAAGGCGTCAGGCGCCATGCTTCACCCCCTGCGGCCCCACCGGGACAGAAGACACCCGCGGACGACTCCCGTCAATCCGCAGAACTTGACGAAAATGCATTCAAAAGCGACGAATTCTCCGAAACGGACTCCGTTTTGGAGAGATCAGCCGGTCCGGGGCTCGCCGGCGAGGATCCATTCCACCGCCGCGGCGGCGTGGATCGCGGTCGTGTCGTAGATCGGGAGCACGTTCGCGCCGGGATCGACGAGGGTGACGAGCTCGGTGCAGCCGAGGATCGCAGCCTGGTTGCGCGCCTGGCCCATCAAAGTGAGGCAGGTCTTGAGCGTGCGCTGCGAGACCCGCGAGACGGTGCCGCGGACCAGCTCCTCGAAGATGATCCGGTCGATCTCCCTGGCTAGGGCCGGCTCGGGGACCGAAAGCTCGATGCCGTGCGCTTCGATGCGCTCGCGGTAGAAGGCTTCCTCCATGGTGAAGCGGGTGCCGATCAGGCCGGCGCGCCTGACCCCGTCCGCAACCAGCTTGGCGGCGGTGATATCGGCGATGTGGAGCAAGGGGATCGAGACCGCCGCGGCGACTTCGTCGTAGACCTTGTGGCAGCTGTTGCTGCACAGGATGAGCGCGCCCGCGCCCGCCGCTTCGAGCCGCCGGGCGCAACCGGCGAGGACCTCCGCGGCTTCGTTCCAGCGGCCGGCCTGCTGGAGCGCGCTGAAATGGGCGAAATCGACGCTCTCGATCACCAGCGCCGCGGAGGCGGCGCCGCCGAGCCGGCGGTTCACGCTTTTGTTGATATGCTCGTAATAGAGGGCGGTCGAGACCCAGCTCAGTCCGCCGATCATGCCCAGCTTGCGCAACGCGTCACCCCTGTTGTGACGGGAGCCCTAGTCCTGGCGCCGAGGAGTGGAAAGCCCCAATCCGGCAAGGGCTTGCGGGCGGGCCGGCCGCGGCTGCGGCTGGGCGCGCGGCCGGGGCCGTTCATCGGCGGTACGGGCGCCGGAGCCTAGACTGGCGCGGGCCCGAGGGATACACGCCGCGCCAGTGGGGAATCCAAGAATGTCGAAATCCCGCCGGAGATTGCCGGCCGCCGCTTTCGCCGTCCTGACGCTGGCCGCCGCCGGCGCGCCGGCGCGCGCCCAGGAAGGCAATGTCGTCGGCCCGCCCCAGCTGCGCGATTTCCAGTTGCCCGGCGAGCGGCGCACGCCGCCCAGGCCCCAGCAGGTCCAGCCGCAGCCCGCCCAGACTCCGCCGGCGGCGCAGCCGACGCCTGCGCAGCGTCAGCCGGAGCGCGCCCAGCCGCGGGAGCGGCCGCAGACCGGGCAGGCTCGCCCGGCCGAGCCGCGCCAGGCTCCGCCCGCTTTGCCGTCGCAGCCGCAGGATGTGCTGCAGCTGCCCCAGGGGTCCGAAGTCGCTCCTTCGGCGGCAGAGCCCGCGCCGCAGCCCTCCGCCGCACCGGCGCCTGCGCCGGCGGAGGAGGGGACGCCCTTCTGGTATTATGCCGCCGGCGCCGGCCTGCTGCTCCTCGCTGCGGCATTGCTGCTGCGCCGCCGCCGCCGCCCGGTGGAGGCAGAGGCGGATGCCCTTCCCGAGCCGGCCGCGGTTCCGCCGGCGCCGCGGCCGGAGCCGGTGCCGCGGCCATGGCTGGAGCTCGAGGTCAAGGCCGAGCGCGCCGCCTCGACCGACGCCGAGGCCAGGGTCGAGTTCGAGCTCATCCTCAAGAACACCGGCAAGAGCCCGGCGCGCAACATTCGGGTCAACGCGCGGATGTTCAACGCCGGCCGCGAGCAGGACAAGGAGATCGGCGCCTTCTTCCGGACCAAGGGCGAAGGCCGCAAGACCCATACGATCGGCGATCTTCCCGCCGGCCAGGACGGAATGATCCCGGGCAGCGTCACCATGCCGCGCGACGATGTCCGCCCGCTTCAGGTCAACAATCAGCTGCTCTTCATCCCGGTGCTCGCCGTCAACGTCGTCTACGACTGGGGCTCGGGCCGCACCGGCCAGACCTCCAAATC
>JAXDPC010000317.1:0-20343 GCA_034668525.1 Sphingomonadales bacterium | reverse complement strand
ACAATGATCACTATCGCTTCATTCGCGCGCGAGCGACC
Source organism: Sphingomonadales bacterium (assembly GCA_034668525.1). Lineage (GTDB taxonomy): Bacteria > Pseudomonadota > Alphaproteobacteria > Sphingomonadales > Sphingomonadaceae > Allosphingosinicella. Next base: position 20,305 of record JAXDPC010000317.1, on the reverse strand, counting down.
TCTCTGCTCCGGTGTCGAGTCGCTCCTGAATTTCCCTCAACAAGCTGCCCAGTTCGACGAGCTTTGTGTCCACTTCGGCCTGACGAAGCCTGCGCCGCCGGGTCGTCGAGAGCGCCATTGCCAACGACGGCAGGATCGATTCAACGACCCTTCTCTCGCTGCGCCTGTAGCTTTCGCCGTCGCTGCGCCGGCCGAGGATGAGTTCTCCGACCGACCGACCGTCCACCGCCAATTTGTGACGAAGGTGGGGAGGGCCGCGATCGGCAGCCGCGATGGGCTCCCCCCGAGCCGTACGCTGCGCCTCCTCGACCGTAAGATTGGCGTGACCGCCGCTCGCCCTCTCCGTGCCCTCGACGATAGCGACAACGGCCCAGTCGGCCCTCACTCCGGCGGCGAGCGCATCCGCCGCCGCTTGCGCGAGCCGCGCGGGATCGTCATCATTCTGCCAGCGCTCCAGGTCGGCGGGAAGAGTACGCAGCGCCACCAGTGCCGGCTGCAGCCGTTTCTCGAGATGTTTGAGGGTCCAGTCCTTGATCCTCGGGAGCAAGATCGCGCTGATCAGAATATTGATTCCGATCGCCACCTTCGGGCTGGCGCCGGCCTTGATCTGCTCAGAGAGCAAAAGGGAGCCGAGCGCGAAAAGTCCGGTGAACGCAATGCCGGCAACCGAATATGCCGATATCCCGGTGAGATAGGCGTCGGGATCATTGAGACGCCAGCGCGAAGCGGACGCGAGCACGCCGAGAGGAATGATCGAGAAGCCGATGACGAAGAGCGTGCCGGCCGCGGCGCGAAATACGATCGTATCGGCAAAGATGCGGCTGTCTGCCAGAGCCAGGAGCGCGCCGGCCGCAGCGACGAGGCAGGGCGCCAGTGCCAGCGGATAGGCCACCCATTTCAGCTGCTGGCGCTCTTCGAATTCAACGCCCCTCTGCAGCCGGCGCACGAGCAGGATGCCGGCGGCGAAAATGACGACCAGCACGATTCCGAGAAGCGGCGGGGCCAGCAGCGCAATTGTACCCGGAAGGTGGTATGACGCCGCCGCGGCCAGACCTCCGAAGAGGGCGATGTAAAAAAGCCAGCGACATCGCCTGGATGCGAGCTTGCCGTCCGGATAGGTCAGCAGCGCGAGGGCGAGAGAAGTGAGCCCCGCGATGAGCAGCGTGGTGTTTATCTCCGGCTGTTCCCAATACTGCCAGAACCTTCGCGCCGGGTGGCTGACGCTCCCGATCAGCAGGAGCGCGAAAGAAAGCACGACCGAAGCGCGATCACGCGATCTCACGATCAGAGCGATAGCCGCTCCGGTCGACACGAGCGTCGAGATGTGAATGGCAAATGGGAAAATGTCTTTTTGAGCCAGTCCCGGTTCGTGGAACAATATCCACCAAATTCCGCCCGCTCCACCCAAAAGCGTTATGAGCAGCACAAGCAGCCAAGTTACGCCCGTAACAACTGTCAGCAAAGGCGCGAAATACTTCATGTGCTCTCGCACCGTTCAGTGAACGGGTTTAACCTGCACCATGCCCACTCAATCCACCCATCAAGTGGTCTTTTCGGTGGGTTTTGGATCCGACCTGCTGCGGGAGCGGGCTTGGCGCTCCGTGCGGGCGGCGGCTTCGTCTGAGCAGCCGCGGCCGTGAGATGGTGCTGGTAAGCGTTGGCCGGGGAGGCGACGAGCAGGAGCAGCGACACCGCCGCGCCCGCGATCATCACTCTGGGTGCCCCCATCGCCTTCGCCTCCTCGCCGGCCGGGTCAGCCGGTTCCCCCGAGAACGACTCGTAAGATGAGGAACATATCGTGGTTTGGGCTCGCCGTCACGTGCCGCAAGGACCGGTCACGCCGCGCGCGAGCCGATCGCTTTCTGGCGCCGCCGCTGGACGGAGGAGCCGATGCCGATCGCCTCGCGATATTTGGCGACGGTGCGCCGCGCGATGTCGAAGCCCTTGGCGCGCAGCATCTCGACGAGCTGGTCGTCGGAGAGGATGCGGGCCGGATCCTCGGCGGCGATCAGGCCGCGCAAATGGCTCTTCACGGCCTCCGCCGAGACCGCGTCGCCGCCGTCGTTCGACTGGATGCCGCTCCGGAAGAAATATTTGAGCTCGTAGAGGCCGCGGTCGCAGGAGAGATATTTGTTCGACGTGACGCGGCTCACGGTCGATTCGTGCATGCCGATCTCCTCGGCGACCTGGCGCAGGGTCAGCGGCCGCAGATGCTCGACGCCGTGGCGGAAGAAGCCGTCCTGCTGCTTCACGATCTCCGTCGCGACCTTGACGATGGTGCGGGCGCGCTGGTCGAGCGCCTTGATCAGCCAGTTGGCGCTCTGCAGGCATTCGGAGAGCCAGGCCTTGGACTTGCGGTCCTGCGTCCCGCCGGCGAGTTCGGTATAATAGGAACGGTTGACCAGCAGGCGCGGCAGCGTCGCGTTGTTGAGCTCGATCGCCCAGCCGAAGCCGCGGCGCGCGACGAAGACGTCCGGCACCACCGCCGCGTCCTCGCCCTCACTCCTGAGGAAGCGGCAGCCGGGCTTGGGATCGTAGGCGCGAAGCTCGCGGATCATGTCCTGCAGATCTTCATCGTCGACCGCGCAGATGCGCTTCAGCGCGCCGACATTGCCCTTGGCGAGGTAATCGAGATTGTCGATCAGCCGCGCCATCGCCGGGTCGTAGCGGTCGGCCTCCTTCGCCTGGATGGCGAGGCATTCGGAGAGGCTGCGCGCTCCGACTCCGGCGGGATCGAAGGTCTGGACGATCGCGAGGACGCGCTCGACTTCCTTCAGCGGCACGCCGATCCGCTGGGCGAGCTCGAGCAGCTGGCCGCGGAAATAACCGGTCTCCTCGATCTGGTCGACGATGTGACCGGCGACGACGAGGTCGGTGCCCGAGAGAAGCTCGCCCGCCTGCCGAGTCAGATGCTCGTGCAGCGAGGCTTCGCTGCAGTCGGCGAAGCTGTCGAAGTCCGGCCCCTCGCCCGATCCGGAGCCGCCCGAGCCGAGGTCGCCGCCGACGCCGAGGCTGCCGTCGAGCCCGCGCATCGAATCGGAGGCGCTGTCCTGGTGGAAATTCTCATTGTCGAAATCCACGTCGAGCGGCGCGTCCGCGATGCCGTCGCCGGTCATCACCAGCTCGTCGACCGTCGCCGCTTCGTCGCGCGGCGCCGCGACCTCGACGGGCTCCGTCGGCCCGTCGCCGGCCCCGCCGCTCTCGAGCAACGGGTTGCGGTCGATCTCCTCGGCGATGAAGCCCTCGACCTCGAGATTCGACAGAGCGAGCAGGCGGATCGCCTGCTGCAGCTGAGGCGTCATCACCAGCGACTGGCTCTGCCTGAGATCGAGGCGCGGCCCGAGGCCCATGGCTAAAGCTCGAAGCTTTCGCCGAGATAGAGGCGGCGGACCCTCTCGTCGCGCACCAGGTCGGCGGGGCTGCCGGTGAACAATACCTCGCCACCGTAGATGATGTAGGCGCGGTCGACGATGTCGAGCGTCTCGCGGACATTGTGGTCGGTGATGAGGACGCCGATGTCGCGCTTCTTCAGCTGCTGAATGAGGTCGCGTATGTCGGAGATCGAGATGGGGTCGATGCCGGCGAAGGGCTCGTCGAGCAGCATGATCGAGGGATCGGCGGCCAGCGCCCGGGCGATCTCGCAACGCCGCCGCTCGCCGCCCGAAAGCGCCATGGCCGGCGCGTCGCGCAGATGGCCGATGTGGAATTCGCCGAGCAATTGCTCGAGCCGCTCGCGCCGCGCCGCCTTGTCGCGGATCGCGACTTCGAGGACGGCCGAGATGTTCTGCGCGACGGTGAGGCCGCGGAAGATCGACGTCTCCTGCGGCAGATAGCCGAGGCCGAGGATGGCGCGCCGGTACATGGGCAGCCGGGTGATGTCCTGGCCTTCGAGGAGGATGCGGCCGCTGTCGGGCTTCACCAGGCCCATCACCGAATAGAAGCAGGTGGTCTTGCCGGCGCCGTTCGGCCCGAGCAAGGCGACGACCTCGCCGCGCTCGACCCCGAGCGACACGTCGTGGAGCACGACCTTGCGGTCGTAGGACTTTGCGATCGAGACGACCGCGAGCCCGCGCTCGACGACCGCCCCGGTCGCGCTCTGGTCGGTCCTTTCGATCGCAGCCGCTTCGTTCATAAGGCCCCTATCCCCTTGCCCCGCTTAGGCGAACACCGCCTTTTCCTCAACTGGCAAGATTCCTGCATAGCCGCGGATGCGGCGTGGGGAGCCGGGCGCGCGACGCGCTTACTGCGCCGGGCTGCCGGCGCGGCGCGGGACGGTGAAGGTGCCGGTGACGCGCCCGGTCGGGGTCGCCGCGGTCCCGGGCACGTCCGGCGCGGGCGGGCCGCCGCCGTCCATCACGGCGCGGCCGCTGTCGAGGTCGAGCACCAGACGTCCGCCGCTGACATGGCTTGCGCCGCGGGTGAGGGTGACGCCGCCGAGCAAGGTGATCAGCCGCCGGTCGATGTCGTAGATCGCATATTGGCCGCGCGCGGTCTCGGTCGGGCTCCTCAGAAACACGCCGCCGCTGGCGTCGATCCGCTCGATCTGGATGCCGCCCGTACTGGCATAGGCGACCGTGATCCGCGCCGCTTCCAGCCGCAGCTCGGCCTGGCGGACGATGACGTTGCCGGAGAAAATGGCGCGGTCGGCGCGGTCCTGGACCTCGATCCGGTCGGCGGCGACGTCGACCGGGGCGTCGGTGTCGTGGCCCTGGAGCGACGAGGCGGGCTCCTGGCCGACCGCGGGCGTGAGCGCCGCTGCGAGCGCCGCGACGGCGAGGGCCCGCAGCATCTTCATCTTATGCCGCCCTGGACGATGTGGAGGCGGGCGCGGCCGTCGAGGACGACTGTCCGCGTGCCGAGGTCGGCGCGGAACCGGCTCGCGCTGAAGCTGCCGAGCGGCATCCGCCCGTCGACCGGCCCGCGGCTCTGCAGGCTGCGGTTGTTCAAATCGACCAGCACGTCGCGGGTATCGAGCCGGTAGCCGTCGGCGGCGGTGACGCGGATCGGGCCGGCGACGTCGACGCGCTGCGTCGACATGTCGTAGCGGGCGCGGTCGGCCTCGATCCGCCCGGGGCCGCCTTCGAGCCCGATCTGCGCGGCCATGTCGGAAATGTCGACCACGGGGTCTTGCGCCGTGGCCTGCACGGCGGATCGGGCGCTGAGCACGAACGGGCGGCCGAAGCTGTCCTGGCCGCGATATTGCGCCGCCTGGACGCGCATATGCTCGGACGCGGTCTCGACCTTGTTCTTGTCGAGGAGGAAGCTGATCTCCGGCCCCTTGGAGAGCGGCGCCAGCGCCAGATAGGCGAGCAGCACGCCGACCGCGGCCGGAAGCGCGATCTTGAGGAAGCCGATCAGATGATCGTGGAAGCTGCCGGGCCGCGCCCAGGCGTTGCCGCCGCGGCCCGCGCGGGCCGGAAGAGCGGCCTCAGACATGGGCGAAGATGTCCTGGTCGGCCCAGCCGGCGAGGTCGAGCATCGCGCGGTGGGGGAGGAAATCGAAGCAGGCCTGCGCCAGCGGCATCCGCCCCTCGCGGATCAGCCGCTCGTCGAGCCTCTCCTTGAGCTGATGGAGGTAGCGCACGTCGGACGCCGCATAATCCTTCTGCGCGTCGGAAAGCTCGGGCGCGCCCCAGTCCGAGCTCTGCTGCTGCTTGGAGATGTCCTGGCCGAGCAGCTCCTTGATCAGCTCCTTGAGGCCGTGGCGGTCGGTATAGGTGCGGATCAGGCGCGAGGCGGTCTTGGTGCAATAGACCGGCGCCGCGAGGACGCCGAGATAGGCGCGGATCGAGGCCAGGTCGAAGCGGGCGAAATGGTAGAGCTTCAGCCGCCCCGGATCGGCGAGCACCGCCTTGAGCCTCGGCGCGGCATAGTCGCTTCCGGGGCCGAAGCGGACCAGGTGCTCGTCGCCGCCGCCGTCCGCGATCTGGACGACGCAGAGCCGGTCGCGGCCGAGCTGGAGGCCCATCGTCTCGGTGTCGACGGCGACCGGGCCGTCGGCCAGCGCGCCTTCGGGCAGGTCCTCTTCGTGGAAATATATGGTCATCGTGGCTCCGAGATAGGCCGGGGAGGCGCCGGGCTCAATGCTTGCATCAGTTGCCGGAGTTCGCGGCGCGCCTCTGCTTGCGCTTGCGCGCCATGATGTTGAGCATCTCGACCCCGGCCGAAAAGGCCATGGCCGCGTAAATATAGCCCTTGGGGACGTGGACTCCGAAGCCGTCGGCGATCAGCACCGCCCCGATCATCAGCAGGAAGCCCAAAGCCAGCATGACCACGGTCGGGTTCCTGTTGATGAAGTTCGCCAGCGGATCGGCGGCGACGAGCATGACCAGCACCGCGAAGACCACCGCGACGACCATGATCGGCAGATGCTCGGTCATCCCGACCGCGGTCAGGATCGAATCGATCGAGAAGACGATGTCGAGCAGCAGGATCTGGACGATCGCCGCGCTGAAATTCATCGCCGCGGTCCGGCCGGTGTCGAACACGTCCTCGTTGGGCGTCGGGTCGACATTGTGGTGAATCTCCTTGGTCGCCTTCCAGACCAGGAAGAGGCCGCCGGCGATCAGGATCAGGTCACGCCACGAGAAAGCGGTCTCGAAGGCGGTGCCGCCGTGCCCGTCCGAGCCGCCGGCGATGCCGAGATCGAAGACCGGCGCGGTCAGGCCGACCAGCCAGGCGATGGTCGAGAGCAGCACGAGGCGCATGATCAGGGCCAGGGCGATGCCGGTCCGCCGCGCCTTGCTGCGCTGATGCTCGGGAAGCTTGTTCGACAGGATCGAGATGAAGATGAGATTGTCGATGCCGAGCACGACCTCCATCACGATCAGGGTGACGAGCGCGGCCCAGGCGGCCGGGTCGTTGATGAGAATGCTGATGTCGTCCATGGCCCAGCCCATAAGGTAAGGGCGCGCAAGGTCAAAGCATCGGGGCGCCGCGCGGGCTTGATCGCCGCGCCCGGCCCGGCCAAGGGCAGGCCGCCATGCCTTCCGGACTTGCCGCCCTCCTCGACGACATCGCCGTCATCGCCAAGCTCGCAGCCGCGTCGATCGACGACGTCGGCGCCGCGGCGGGCCGCGCCGGGGTGAAGGCCGCCGGCGTCGTCGTCGACGATACCGCGGTCACGCCGCGCTACGTCACCGGCTTCACGCCGGACCGCGAGCTGCCGATCATCGCCCGCATCGCCAAGGGCTCGATCAGGAACAAGATCCTGATCATCCTTCCCGTCGCGATGCTGCTCAGCGCGCTGCTGCCCTGGGCGATCACCCCCTTGCTGATGCTCGGCGGAGCCTATCTCTGCTTCGAAGGCGCGGAGAAAGTCTGGCACGCGCTGACCGGGCGCGAGCACAGCCTCGCCGAGGATGCCGCCGAGCTTGGCAGCGCCGAGCATGAGCAGGCGATGGTCGCGGGCGCGGTCCGGACCGATTTCATCCTCTCGGCCGAGATCATGGCGATCGCGCTCGCCGAGGTCGCGGACCAGCCGTTCGCGGCGCGGGCCGCGATCCTCGCTCTGGTCGCCGTGGTCATCACCGTCGGAGTCTATGGCGTCGTCGGGCTGATCGTGAAGATGGACGATGTCGGCCTGCACCTCGCGCAGCGCCGGAACGGCGGCGCGCGCGCCTTCGGCCGCGCCCTCGTCCGCGCCATGCCGAAGCTGCTCGCCGGCCTCTCGACGATCGGAATCGCGGCGATGATCTGGGTCGGCGGCGGCATCATCGTCCACGGCCTCGAGCAGTTCGGCTTCGGCGCGATCGCGCACGTTATCCACGATCTCGCGGCCGCCGCCGGCCACGCCGTGCCGGCGGTCGCCGGTCTCGTCGAATGGGCCGTCGGCGCGGCCGGCGCGGGCCTCGTCGGCCTCGCGGTCGGCGCGGTCGTCGTCGCTGTCCGCCACGCCGTCGCGCGCAAACATTGAGCGGTCGCCCCAGCTCTCGCAAAGAGAGTCGCGGCGGCCGGAATTTTGCGCTATGGAGGCATGCGGTGCGCCAAGTTTCCGCGCCGAGGACCGACTGCGTCGTGGCCCGCGCAGGGGTTTTTTCAACAGGGTAGGGCGCGGAAAGTATTTGAAGGCATGGGTTTCGACAGAGGGCGCCGCGGTGAGCGCGGCGGGCGCGGCAGAGACAAGCGCGACGGTTTCGGTGAGGACAGCTACAGCGCGGGGCCAAGCGGCGGCGGCGGTGATCGGTTCGGAGGCGGCGGTGACCGCTTCGGAGGCGGCGGCGGTTACGGCGGCGGCGGCGATCGCTTTGGCGGCGGCGGCGGCGGCGGCGGTTATCGCGGCGGCGGTGGCGGCAGCGGCTACGGCGGCGGCGGCGACCGCTTCGGCGGCGGCGGCGGCGGCGGCGGCGGGTTCCGCGGCGGCGGCGGCGGCGGTGGCGGCATGCCCCCGCAGGTCGTCGGCGAGGCCAAGGGCGTCGTCAAATTCTTCAACGGGCAGAAGGGCTTCGGCTTCATCGTCCGCGACGATGGCGGGGAGGACGTGTTCGTCCACATCTCGGCGGTCGAGCAAGCGGGCCTCACCGGCCTCGCCGAAGGCCAGCCGCTCGAGTTCACCTTGGTCGATCGCGGCGGCCGCATCTCGGCGACCAACCTGCGGATCGAGGGCGAGCCGCTCCCGGTCACCGAGCGGGCGCCGCGTGACGATCGCGACGGTCCGCGCGGCGCCGGCGGCCCGCAGCGCCAGCTCACCGGCGAGAAGGCCCAGGGCACGGTCAAGTTCTTCAACGCCATGAAGGGCTTCGGCTTCATCAGCCGCGACGACGGCCAGCCCGACGCGTTCGTGCACATCTCCGCGGTCGAGCGCGCCGGAATGTCTTCGCTGAACGAAGGCGACCGAGTCGAGTTCGAGCTCGAGGTCGACCGGCGCGGCAAGACCGCGGCGGTGAACCTCCAGCCGATCCAGTAGCGGCAGCGGCCGCGCGCGGATTGCAATCGGCGTCATCCCGGCGGAGGCCGGGATCTCAGGGAGAGTATGCGCCGGCCGCTGTGCAGCGTGCGCTCCCCATGGGTTCGAGATTTCTCGTCCTGAGATCCCGGCCTATGCCGGGATGACGGCTAGGGGACTCCCGCCGCACCAAAATCATGCCTTATCGCGCGGTAACCATTTCTCCTGAGCAGGCGTCCATTTTTCGCCGTTAGCAGAGCGCCTTATGAACGCGCTCCTCCTCGCCTTCCTCCTTTCGGCGCCCGCCCGGCCCGCAACTCCCGACCAGACCGATATCGGCTGCTACCGGCTGATGGCGGAGCTGGCGCGGGCGCCGGACCCGGAGGTGCGCACGCTCGGCCTCACCGCCGCGCAATATTTCCTGGGCAGGATCGACGCTGCGGCCCCGGGCTATGAGGTGCGCGGCGCGCCGATTTCGGATGCGGAGCGGCCGGACCTCGTCCGCCGCTGCGGCGAAAGGCTCCATGCCAACGGATTCGACCTGCGCGCCCTCCGCGCCGCCGGCGACGGCCCGCGCCCGACGGTCTAGGCGCGCGCGGCGCTGGTAAAGAAGACCGGCTGGTGGCCGCGGCTGAGGCCGCCGCCGCGCGCCGCGCCTTCCGCCAGCGGCAGCGCCGTGGCGCAGAAGCCGCATTCCGCCGAGATCCGCCCGACATACCAGTGCGTCCGTCCGCAGCCGGGGCAGTGGTTCACCTGGTTCTCGCGATAGACCGGGCAATAGCCGCGTACCGCGGGGTCGTGCGCGAAGCTCTCATGGGCGGACTGGATCATCGAGCGAAGCATACGCATCTCCGAGCTACAGGAGACGTCAACGTGCGAATCGTCGCTTCGTTCAAACGGCTCAGCGCACCATCCGCCGCAACGTCCCGATCTGGTCCGCCTCGCTCGCCGGCTTGTCGGTGCGGATGCGCGAGATCCGGGGGAAGCGCATGGCGAGCCCGGATTTGTGCCGCTTCGATTCGTGGATCGAATCGAATGCGACTTCGAGCACCAGCGACTTGGCCACTTCGCGCACCGGCCCGAAGCGCTGCACCGTATTGTTGCGGACGAAACGGTCGAGCCAGAGCAATTCCTCGTCGGTGAAGCCGAAATAGGCCTTGCCGACGGGCAGCAGCTCGCCGCCGTCGTCCGGCGGCGCGGTCCAGCAGCCGAACGTATAATCGCTGTAATAAGAGGACCGCTTGCCGCTGCCGCGATTGGCGTACATCAGCACGCAATCGGCGACGAGCGGGTCGCGCTTCCATTTGTACCAGAGGCCGGCGCGGCGCCCGGCCACATAGGGGCTGTCGCGGCGCTTCAGCATCACGCCCTCGATCGCCGCATCGCGGCTGCCGGCGCGGATTTCCTCGAGCTGCTCGAAGCTCTCGGCGGCGATCAGCGCCGAGACGTCGAAGCGCTCCGCATCGAGGCGCGGGACGAAGGCCTCGAGCCGCGCTCGCCGTCCGGACCAGGGCAAGGCGCGCAGATCCTCGGCGCCGTCGAACAAGATGTCGTAGAGGCGGACGAAAGCCGGATATTCGCTCAGCATCTTCGCCGAGACCGCCTTGCGCCCGAGCCGCTGCTGGAGCGCGTTGAAGCTCGCCGCGCCGCCGCCATGCTCGGCTGCGCCCTGCGCCTCGCCCTTGACCAGCAATTCGCCGTCGAGGACGCCGTCGGCGGCGAAGCCGGCGGCGACCTCCGGGAAGGTGCGGGTGATGTCGTCGCCGGCGCGGCTGTAGAGCCTGGTCTGGCCCGCGACGCCGACGATCTGGACGCGGATGCCGTCCCATTTCCACTCCGCCGCATAATCGTCGAGCGACACCTTTTCGTCCTCGAGGCCGTGGGCGAGCATGAAGGGGCGGAAGACGGGGACGTTGCTCGGCGTCGGCTGCGCGCCGCGCCCCTCTGCCCAGGCGAACAGCTCGGCATAAGGCTGCCGGAGCCCGTGCCAGACCTCCTCGACCGCGTCGACGTCGAGCCCGAAGGCTTGCGCCAGCGCGGTCTTGGCCAGCCGGGCCGAGACGCCGATCCTGAGCTCGCCGGTGGCGAGCTTCAGCAAAGCGAAGCGGCCGCTGGCGTCGAGATGGTCGAGCATGTCGGCGACCGCGGCCGGCGCCTCGCTGCGGCCGAGGCTGCGCAGCCGCTCGACGACGTTCGAGATGCGCAGGGTGCCGTCGTCCAGGTCGGCCGGCTGGTCGATCCGTTTCGGCCAGAGCAGGGAGACCGTCTCGGCGAGGTCGCCGACATAGGACCAGCTCAGGCGGAACAGGGTGGGGTCGACGCGCTCTTCCGTGATCGCCCGAACCAGCGCCGGCTTGACGCCGGGCAGGTCGAGCTCGCCGGTCAGCGCCGCCATCGCATAGCCGCGGTCGGGATCGGGCGTGCGCTTGAGGTAATCGCCGATCAGCTTGAGCTTGGCGTTACGCGAGCGGGTGTAGACGAGCCCGTCGAGAAGCTGCGAGAAGTCGCGCATGGGCAGACGCTTCTCCGTTAAGCGCGCCGCGCGCAAGGCCTGCGCGGCACTGCGCCCGCTTGCAGTCGCTTGAACGCGCTCAGGCCAGCTCCAGCGCCCGCACGCCGACGATGAAGGCGGTGACGATGAGCAGCCCGGCGACGGCGTAGCGGACAGCGCGGACCGGAACCGTCCGTCCAAGCGCCTCGCCGAGCACGGCCGCCGGCGCGTTGGCGAGCAGGATGCCGGCGGTGGCGCCCGCGACCGCGAACAGGACCGTGTCGAAGCGGGCGGCGATGGCGAAGGTGACGAATTGGGTCTTGTCGCCGATCTCGAGCAGGGTCAGCGAGACGGCCGCGGTGAGGAAGGCCCCGGTGCGCCAGCGCGCGGCGAGGTCCGGCGGGCGGCGCTGGATCAGGCTCCCGGCGCCGGCCAGCAGCAAGGCGAGCGCGACCAGCAAGGACAAAGCGCGCGTGTTCACCATCTCGTGGATCAGCACGCCGCCGATCGCCGCCGCAATGCCGTTGGCGAGAGCGGCGACCGCGAGCCCGGCGAGGATCGCGCCCGGCCTCGCGAAGCGGGCGGCGAGGACGATCACGAACAATTGGGTGCGGTCGCCCCATTCGGCGAGCGCGGCCGCCACGAAGCTGGTCAGCAATGCGTCCATTCAGGCGAGGCGGACCGACACCGAGGCGAGCATCGCCTGCGCGGTGGCTTCGTCGGCCCGCTCGCAGCGGATCGCGTCGCGCATCCGCTCGAGATAGAGCGGGGCGGGGCCCGCGCCCTGCCGCAGCGCCTCGGCGAGCCGCGCGACGGGGCGGAGCCCGTAAGCCCCGGCCAAGCTGGTGATGCCCTCCAGCCGCCGCTCGAAATCGGCCGGCGCGGCGCGTCCGGAGACCTGCTTCAGGCGGTCGAGCCGGTCGAACAGCTCGGACCTCACCACCATCATCGCATCGCGGTTCTCGCCCATCGTCCGGCTCCCTGCCGTTGCTGCCGGGCGACGATGCGCTTCTATGGTTACCGCTTCGTTAAAGTGCGGCGCAGCTTGACATTCGGGCCCTCGCGCGGCAGAGGCCCGGGCGCAGGAGAGCGGCGGGGACGCCGCTTTTATTTTTCGCGCAACCGCATTTCAGGAAGAGGCTGTCATGGCCAAGCCGACCACGGTCAAGATCAAGCTCGTCAGCAGCGCCGACACGGGCTTCTACTACGTGACCAAGAAGAATCCGCGCACCAAGACCGACAAGTTGAGCTTCCGGAAATACGATCCGAAGGCGCGCAAGCACGTCGAGTTCAAGGAAGCCAAGATCAAGTGACGGCCGGCGGGCCTCGCCCGCCAAGCCGTCATCCCGGCGAAGGCCGGGTCCTCCGGGGGTGAAAGGCGGCCGCGCCTGTGCAGGGCGCCCTCCGTTGGCATCGGAGACTTCTCGTCCTGAGATCCCGGCCTTTGTTGGGACGACGTTCTCGGACAGTCACTCGCCTTTCTCATCTTCGCCCAACGCCAGCGCCAATACGTCGAGGATCGTCGCCCAGCCCTGCGCGATCCGTTCGGCCATCGCGCTCGTCTCCGGCGCCAGCGTCTGCGACAGCGTCAGCTCCGCGCCGCCTTCCGCCGGCGCGATCGTCACCGTCACCCGTTCCACCGCCTCGGAATATTTCGGCACCTGGAGCGTGAAGACCAGCCGATCGGGGCGCTCGATCTCCTCATAGCTGCCGGTGTGGAGCACGTCCTCGCCGTCGCGCCGCTCGACGATCGCATAGCTGCCGCCGACCCGCGCGTCCGCCTCGACCCGGACCATCTCGCCGTCCGGCGTGGCGAACAGCCAGCGACCCAGCGTCTCCGCATCGAGCCACGCGTCGAACAGCCGCTCCGGCGCGGCCTCGAACCGCCGCGCGACCGTGACCTCCCGCGGCCCCCCTGCCGCCGCGGCGAGCAGCGCGCGGACGGCTTCGATGAAGCGCATCAGCGAGATCGGCTTGGAGACATAGCCCTCCGCTCCCGCCTCGCGGATGCGCTCCTCGTCGCCCTTGGCGGCATAAGCGGTGACGGCCATGATCGGAGTCGCCTTGAGCTCCGCGTCCGCCTTCAACTGCTCGATCAGCTCGAGGCCGCTGATCCAGGGCATCTGGATGTCCATGATGACCAGCTCGGGCCGGAAGCTGCGCGCGCGCCCGACCGCCTCGCGGCCGTCGCGGACCGGCTCCGCCTCGTAGCCATGGGCGCGCAGCAGGTCGCAGAACAGCTTCAGATTGAGTTCGTTGTCCTCGACAACGAGGATTTTTTGTCCCACGCGGCACTGCCTCGGAAAAGCCCTTGCAAGCACCTTAAGCGATGAAGATTCAGGAAACAAACGAGCGCGATCCGGCCGCTTTGGCCCTCGCCGCCCTGGGCTGGACGCTGGCCGACGGCGCGCGGGCGGACCGGCTGCTGGCGCTCACCGGCCTCACCCCGGAGCACCTGCGCGCCGGGCTCGGCGAGCCGTCGATGCTGGCCGCGATCCTGCGCTTCCTCGAAGCGCACGAGCCCGATCTCGTCGCCTGCGCCGAGGAGCTGGGGGTGACGCCATCGGAACTCGTCGAAGCGCGGCGGGAGCTGGAGCGTTGAGCCGGCCGCTCCTCATCACCGATTGCGACGAGGTGCTGCTGCACATGCTCGTCCATTTCGCCGAATGGCTCGGCGAGGCGCACGGCTGCGAGCTCCGGCTCGAGGCCGGCAGCTTCGCCGACGCCATCCGCGACCGCGCCACCGGCGCGCCGGTCGAGCCGGAGCGGATCTGGCCGCTGCTCGACCAGTTCTTCGACGGCGAGATGCACCGGCAGAATCTGGTGCCGGGCGCGCTCGACGCGCTGCGCGCGCTCGGCGAGGAGGCCGAGATCGTCGTCCTCACCAATCTCGGCGACCGCCACGAGGCGGCGCGGATCGACCAGCTCGCCCGCTTCGACATCCGCCACCGCGTGCTGTGCAACCGCGGCGGCAAGGGCCGCCCGGTGGCCGAGCTGATCGAGGAGCTGCGCCCCACCGCCGCCGTCTTCGTCGACGACCTCGCCGTCCACCACAAATCGGTCGCGGAGCATGCGCCGCAGGTCTGGCGCCTGCAGCTGATCGCCGAGCCCCAGGTCGCGCCGCACATGCCGGCCGCGCCCTTCGCCCACGCGCGGATCGACGCCTGGGCCGAGGCCGTCCCCTGGATCAGGGCGCGGTTCGCCGAGGGCCCGGCCATCCCCGCCGAGGAGCAGACGAACGCCCGCTCATCCTGAGGAGCCGCTGAGCGAAGTCGAAGCGGCGTCTCGAAGGACCAAGCACCGTCCTCGAGACGGGCTTTCGCCAGGCTCAGTCCCTCCTCAGGATGAGCGAAACCGAAACCCAGTTCCTGCGGTTCAGCCCGCCAAGGAGGCCTTCAGCTTGTCCGCCAGGTCGGTCCGCTCCCAGGGGAAGAAGTCGCCCTCGGCGGCGCGGCCGAAATGGCCGTAGGCGGCGGTCTTCTCGTAGATCGGCTTGTTGAGGCCGAGATGGGTGCGGATGCCGCGCGGGGTGAGGCCGCCGAGCTCCGGCAGCGCCATGATCGCGCGCTCGATCGCCGCGTCGGCGCCTTCGCCGCCGGTGTCGACGTAGAGCGACAGCGGCTCGGGCACGCCGATCGCGTAAGCGAGCTGGATCGTGCAGCGGCGCGCCAGGCCGGCGGCGACGATGTTCTTGGCGAGATAGCGCGCCACATAGGCGGCCGAGCGGTCGACCTTGGTCGGGTCCTTGCCGCTGAACGCGCCGCCGCCGTGCGGGGCCGCCCCGCCATAGGTGTCGACGATGATCTTGCGGCCGGTGAGGCCGGCGTCGCCGTCGGGCCCGCCGATCTCGAACGAGCCGGTCGGGTTGATGTGGTAGACGGTCTCGTCGGAGAGCAGATCCGCCGGGAGGGTCGCGGCGATGACGCGGCGGACATAGGCCTTGAGCGCCGCCTCCTCGTCGCCCTGGTCGTAGCCCTTGGCGTGCTGGGTCGAGACGACGATCGCGGTGGCCGCGACCGGGCGGCCGTCGTCGAAGCGCAGGGTGACCTGGCTCTTGGCGTCGGGCTCCAGGAAGGGCGCCGCGCCCGAATGCCGGTCGGCGGCCATGCGCTCGAGGATCTTGTGGCTGTAATAGAGCGTCGCCGGCATCAGGTCGGGAGTCTCGTCGCAGGCGAAGCCGAACATGATGCCCTGGTCGCCGGCACCCTCGTCCTTGTTGCCGGCGGCGTCGACGCCCTGGGCGATGTGGGCCGACTGGCCGTGGAGGTGGTTCGAGAAGCTGAGATTGGCCCAGTGGAAGCCGTCCTGCTCGTAGCCGATCCGCCTGACGACGCCGCGCACGGCCTCCTCGATCTCGTCGCGCGCGCCCGGCGCCCAGCCGCCATGCTCGGGCCAGGACTCCTCATCATAGACCGGCTTGCAGCGTATCTCGCCGGCGAGGACGACGCGGTTGGTCGTGGTCAGCGTCTCGCAGGCGACCCGCGCCTCCGGGTCCTTGGACAGGAACAGGTCGACCACGGCGTCGGAAATCTGGTCGGAGACCTTGTCGGGATGGCCTTCGGAAACCGATTCGGACGTGAAGAGATAATTGCTGCGCATCGTGCGGACGGGCCTTCTTCAATCTGGGGGAATTTGCGGATATAAAGATATCTTTATGTGGCAGCGCCCTAGCGCGGTTTCCGGCTCACTGCAATCGCCGCCGCGGCCAGGATCAAGGCGAACAGCATCGGCAGGACGTTGCCGAAGCGGGCGAACGGGGTCGGCGGGTGCGGCGGCGGCAAGCGCGCGTCGAGGAAGGCGGCGCGGTGCCTCGGCAGCGCGGCGACGAGCCGGCCGTCCGCATCGATCACGGCGGTGACGCCGGTCGGCGTCGCGCGCAGCACGGGCAGGCCTTCCTCGACCGCCCGCAGCCGTCCTTGCGCCAGATGCTGCGGCGGTCCCCATTCGCCGAACCAGGCATCGTTCGACGGGTTGAACAGGAAGTTCGGGCGGTTGGCGCGGTCGACCACCTCTCCCGAGAAGATGATCTCGTAGCAGAGCTGGAAGCCGACGCGGCCGGCGAGCGGCAGATCGAGCGTGCGCGGGCCGGGGCCGGCGTCCTGATCGAGGCTGCCGGGCGCGAGCTGCGACAGGCCGAGCGCCGAGAGCAGGGGCCGCATCGGCAGATACTCGCCATAAGGGACGAGATGCGCCTTGTCGTAGCGGGCGAGGATCCGACCGCGAGCGTCGATCGCATAGACGCTGTTGGTCGCGCCGGAGGCGTGGACGCCGTCGCGCGAATTGACCGCCATGCCGCCGGTCAGGAGCAGGTCGTTCGGCCCGATCATGCGCTGCACCGCGGCCCGCGTCCTCGCCACGCTCAGCGCGACCAGCGGGTGGCGGCGCCCGTCCTCGAGCGGCTCCGTCACCGCGACCTCGGGCCAGAGCAGCAGCCGCGGCTCGTTCTGCCCGGCCTGCGAGAGGGCGCCGAGGCGGCTGAGGATCTCCTCGTCCATGCCCGGCCGCCATTTGTCGGTCTGCCCGATATTGGGCTGGACCAGCCGGATCGCCGTGCCCGGGCCGGGAGGCTCGCTCGCGGCTGCGGGCCGGAGGATCAGGGCAGCCGCGAGGATCGGCGCGCCAAGCGCGGCGGCGCTCCTCCACCGCCGCCGCGCCGCCAGCAGCAGGGCGCCGGCGGCGAGCATGGCGACGGCGGAAAGCCCGTAGGTGCCGACAGAGCGCGCCAGCCCCGCCAGCCCGGCAACGTCGAGCAAGGCGACGCCTTCGGGGTTCCAGGCGAAGCCGGTGAACAAGGACGCCCGCAGCCATTCGGTGACGATCCAGGCGGCGGCGAACCAGAGGATCAGCGCGAGCGGATGGCGGCGTCCGTATTTCCAGGCGATGCCGGTAGCGACCGCCGGGTAGACGGCGAGGTAGAGCGACAGCAGGACCACCGCGATCCAGCCGAGCCAGGCCGGCATCGCCGCCTGGTAGGTGAAGGCGGTCGCGATCCAGTTCAGCCCGAGCGTGAAGTGGCCGACCCCGAACCACCACCCCCGCGCCAGCGCGCTCCTGAGGCGCGGCGCCTCCCCGGTCAGCCAGAGCAGCCCGGCGAAGGCTGCGAGCGTCAGCGGCCACAGCCCCAGCGGCTGGAACCCGCAGGCGCCGATGAGGCCGGCGAGGAAGGCGAGGAAGAGGTGCTTCATGCGGTCCCGTCATTGCGAGGAGCGAAGCGACGAAGCAATCCAGTTCCGCGGGCTGGATTGCTTCGCTGCGCTCGCAATGACAGAGGATCGCAATGACCCTTCCCCCGTTCCACCTCGCTTTTCCCGTCCACGACCTCGACGCCGCGCGCGCTTTCTACGGCGGCCTGCTCGGCTGTCCCGAAGGGCGCAGCTCCGAGACCTGGATCGATTTCGATTTCTTCGGCCACCAGATCGTCGCCCATCTCGATCCGGAGATGCGGCCGGGCGCCTCCCGCAATCCGGTCGACGGCCACGACGTGCCCGTGCCGCATTTCGGCGCCGTGCTGACGATGGCGGAATGGCAGGCCTTGGCGGACCGTCTGACCGATGCCGTGGAGTTCGTCATCGCCCCCACGATCCGCTTCCGCGGCCGGCCGGGCGAGCAGGCGACGATGTTCTTCCGCGACCCCTCCGGCAACGCCCTCGAGCTCAAGGCGATGGCCGACCCCGCCAAGCTGTTCGCACAATAGGGACAGTCACTAGAGACTGTCCCCACTCAGTCGTTAGTGACTGTCCCCCTCAGTCGCTCGCGCTGAGGTAGCGGCCGTTGAGATAGACCAGGGGATGGACGTCCTCGCGCACGCTCTCTTCCTCGACCACGCCGATGAAGATCGAATGGGTGCCGAACTGGTGGTGGTCGATGCGCCGGCACAGGATCGAGGCCTGGGCGTCGACCAGCCGCGGCGGCAGCGCGCAGTCGACGTTCCAGCCGGCGCTGAAGCGCAGAGCGCCGCGGCTGCGGTCGGCGAACATCTGGGCGATGTCCTCCTGGTCGCGGTGGAGGACGTTGACCCGGAAATGGGTCACGTCGCCCATCGGCGTGTGCAGCGAGGCGGCGCGGTTGATGCAGATGAGCAGGCTCGGCGGATCGAGCGAGATGGACGACACCGCGGTCGCCGTGATCCCCATCGGCTCGCCGCCGACGCAGATCGAGATCACGTTCACCGTCGAGGCGACGCGCCGCATCGCCTGCCGGAAATCGTCGGTCAGCCTCTGATCGGCGTCGGTCATCACCTCGCACAGATGACCCCACGCGGCGCGGCTGGCAATCGCGAACCGAACGCCGGACGCGATTGCGGCCATTCTCCATCCCGCCTTTGACTGGCTCGCCAGGAGACTTGCAGCCGCTCGACCGCATCGCTGATGCGCGCGACAGCCGCCGGGCCTCCTACCTCATCGCATAGCCCATCAGCACCTCCGCCACCCATCGGGCCGCGGTCAAAGCGCTGATGTCCGACACGTCCAGCGAGGGATCGAGCTCGGTGAGGTCGACCAGCCGCACCTGCGGCCGCATCGCCAGGATCCGCGCCGCCTCGAAGAACATATGGCCCGGCATCCCGCCCGGCCGCGCGCCCGGGGCGCCGGGGAGCTGGGCGCGGTCGATCACGTCGATGTCGAAATCGACCATCAGCGCCTCGACATGGCCGAGCCGCGCCAGGGCATGGTCCAGAATCGGCTGGATCCCGTCTTCCAGCACCTCGAACATGCCGAAACAGCCGATCCCCGCCGCGAGCGCGTCCTCGTGCATCTTCGCCGTGTTCGCGAACGGCGCGAGGCCGATCTGGACCATGTTGCGGCCGGGCATGCCGTCCTCGAGCAGGCAGCGCACCGGATTGCCGTTCATCGGCCCCTGGTCGGTCTCGCGCATGTCGAAATGGGCGTCGAGCGTGATCAGGCCGACGCGGTCGAGCGGCAGATTGAGGCCGTGCGCCGCCGGGCGCGTCACCGCATTGTTGCCGCCGACGAGCAAAGTCAGCGCGTGTCGGGCGGTCGCCGCCGACACCGCCTCGCGGATCGCGTCGAAGCCGGCCGCCGGCGACACGCCCTTGACGGGCACGTCGCCCAAGTCGTGGACGCGCAGCACGTCGAGGTCGACGCCGGTATCGAGATCGTAGGTGCTGATCCGCTTCAGCGTCCGCCGCACCGTCTCCGGCGCGAGGTCGCAGCGGCCCGGCGTGACCGATCCCGCCTCCATCGGCGCCCCGAGCAGCGCCACTTCGCCTTCGTCTCCGAGCAGGTCCGCGATCGATCGCCACGCCATGCTTTGCCCATAGCCGCGGCTGCGCCTAGAAAGCGAGGCCATGTGGGACCTGATGCTCGTCGACTGCAACGTCGCCACCATGGACCCGGCGGTGCCGGCGCCCTTCGGAGCGATCGAGAATGCCGCGGTCGGCGTGGTCGACGGGCGCATCGTCGCGGTCGGCCGGCGCTCCGAAGTGGCCGGCTACCGGGCGAAGACCGTCCACGCGCTCGGCGGCGCCTGGGTGACGCCCGGCCTGATCGACTGCCACACCCACCTCGTCTTCGGCGGCAACCGCGCCAACGAGTATGAGCAGCGCCTCGCCGGCGCGAGCTACGAGGAGATCGCCCGCGCCGGCGGCGGCATCCGCGCCACGGTCAAGGCCACGCGCCTCGCCTCGCTCGAGGATCTCGTCGAGCAGGCCCGGCCGCGGCTCCACGCGCTGATGCGGGGCGGCGTCACCACGGTCGAGATCAAGTCCGGGTACGGGCTCGACGTGTCGAGCGAGATGAAGCTGCTCGAGGCGGCGAAGCGGCTGGGCGGGACGGAGGCCGTCCGGGTGGTTCCCACCTTGCTCGCCCTCCATGCGCTGCCGCCCGAGCATGAGGAGAGCCGCGAGGCCTTCGTCCGCCTCGCCGCCGAGGAGATGATCCCCGAAGCCGCGGAGCGCGGGCTTGCGACCGCGG
>JAXDPC010000316.1:0-8449 GCA_034668525.1 Sphingomonadales bacterium | reverse complement strand
GCAGTCGCCGATCGCCCAGACGCCGGCGAGGCTGGTGCGGCAGAAGGGATCGACCAGTAGCCCGTTGCCGCCCAGGGCACCCGCGTCGAGCAACGGGGCGGCAGCGGCGTCTATGCCGATGCCGGCGACGACGAGGTCGCAGACGATCGTCGTGCCGCTCGCCAACGTGACCGCCCCCTCCTCGATGGCCGCAACGCTCGCGCCGAGGCGCACGTCCACACCCTCCGCGCGATGTCGTGCTTCGACGAACCGCGACAAGGGTTCACCGGCGACACGGGCGAGCACGCGATCGAGCGCCTCGAGCAGGATCACCTCCTTGCCCAGCTTGCGCAGCACCGCCGCCGTCTCCAGGCCTATGTAGCCGCCGCCGATCACCGCCACCCGCCGCGCCGCGTCCAGCGCCTCGCGCAGCCGGTCGACGTCGGCGCGGCTCCTGATCACATGCGCAAGCGCCGCGCCCGGGCAGGCCAGCCGCTTCGGCACGCCGCCCGCCGCCCAGATGAGATTTCCATAGCCGATCTCCACCCCGTCCGCGCAGCTGAGGCGCCGCCGCTTCGGATCGATGCCGATCACCTCGCGCCCGGTCAGCAGCTCGATCCCGCGCTCGCGCCAGAAGGGCGCGGGCCGGATCAGCAGCCGATCATATTCGCGCTCCCCGGCGAGATAGTCCTTGGACAGCGGCGGCCGCTCATAGGGAAGATCCGGCTCGCGCCCGATCAATCCGATCGAACCCGCAAACCCGAGCTGCCGGAGCTGGATCGCCGCCTGCGCCCCACCATGCCCGGTGCCGACGATCGCAACGTCGAAATGCCTCATCCGCTCCCCCTGCCCAAGCCGCCCTGTTCCGCAAAGCCGTTTCTCGCCTATAGAGGCGCACGATGGAGAGGCCGATGCGGATCGCGTGCCTCGGCGGGGGACCGGCCGGGCTCTATTTCGCCATCTCGATGAAGCTGCGCGAGCCGGCCCACGAGATCGACCTCTACGAGCGCAACCGCGCCGACGACACGTTCGGCTGGGGCGTCGTCTTCTCCGACCAGACGGTCGACAATCTGATGGCGAACGATCCGGCCTCCGGCGCGACGATCCGCGACGAATTCGCCCATTGGGACGATATCGAGGTCCACATTCACGGGCAGACGATCCGCTCCTCGGGACATGGCTTCATCGGCATCGGGCGCAAGCGGCTGCTCAATATCCTGCAGGAGCGGGCGCGCGAGCTCGGCGTGCGGCTCCACTTCGAGCAGGAGGCGAGCGCGCGGCTCGAAGACTGGGCGGGCTACGACCTCGTCATCGCCGCCGACGGCGCCAACAGCCGCATCCGTTCCGCTCATGAGGAGCATTTCGGCGTCGACATCCAGACCAGGAAGAACAAGTTCTTCTGGTTCGGCACGCACAAGGTCTTCGAAGCCTTCACCTTCGCCTTCGAGGAGACGGAGGCGGGCTGGGTCTGGGCTCACGCCTACCGCTTCGACGACGATCTCTCGACCTTCATCGTCGAGATGGCGCCGGAGACCTGGGCCAAGCTCGGCTTCGACCGCATGGACCAGCCGGAGGCGATCGCGCTCTGCGAACGGATCTTCGCGAAATATCTGGACGGCAACGCGCTGATGTCCAACGCGCAGCATTTGCCGGGCCCGCAGGCCTGGCTGCAGTTCCGCCGGATCATCTGCGAGCGCTGGTCCTACAGGAACCTGATCCTGATCGGCGACGCGGCGCACACCGCGCATTTCTCGATCGGCTCCGGCACCAAGCTCGCGCTCGAGGACGCGATCAAGCTCGCCGAGGTGCTGAACCGGCCGGGCCTCGGCCGCGAGGAGGCGCTCGCCGAATATCAGGCCGAGCGGAACCTGGAGGTGCTGAAGCTCCAGAACAGCGCGCGCAATTCGACCGAATGGTTCGAGACGCTGGAGCGCTATCTGCACTTCGAGCCGATCCAGTTCGCTTACTCGCTGCTCACCCGCTCCCAGCGCGTCAGCCACGAGAATCTGCGGCTGCGCGACAAGCCCTGGCTGGAGGGCGTCGAGCGCTGGTTCCAGTCGAAGGCGCGCGGCGCGCCGGTGAACGACCCCGCGCCGCCCATGTTCGCGCCCTACGAGCTGCGCGGCCTGCGGCTCGACAACCGCGTCGTCGTCTCGCCCATGGCGATGTATTCGGCGCAGGACGGCATTCCGAACGACTTCCATTTCGTCCATTACGGCACCCGCGCGCAGGGGGGCGCCGGCCTCGTCTATACCGAGATGACCTGCGTCTCGGCCGAGGGGCGGATCACGCCCGGCTGCGCCGGCCTCTATGCGCCGGAACATGTGACCGCCTGGCGCCGCATCGTCGATTTCGTCCACGCCAACTCGATTGGGAAATTCTGCCTCCAGCTCGGCCATTCGGGACCAAAAGGCAGCACCAAGGTCGGGTGGGAAGGCTATGACGTGCCCCTCGACAGCGGCAACTGGCCGGTCATGGCGGCGTCGGGCGTCCCCTGGTCTCCGGAAAACCAGGTGCCGCGGCCGATGACCCGCGCCGAAATGGACGAAGTGGTCGCCCAGTTCGTCGCGGCCGTGAGGATGGGCCTCGAATGCGGCTTCGACATGATCGAGCTTCACGCCGCCCACGGCTATCTGCTCTCGAGCTTCATCACGCCGCTCACCAATCGCCGCACCGACGAATATGGCGGCTCGCTGGAGAACCGCCTCCGATTCCCGCTGGAGATCTTCCGCGCCATGCGAGCCGTCTGGCCGGCCGAGAAGCCGATGTCCGTCCGCATCTCGGCGAACGACTGGATGGGAGACCAGGGGGTGACTCCCGACGAGGCGGTGCTGATCGGCCGGGCCTTCGCCGAAGCGGGCGCCGACCTGATCGACGTCTCCGCCGGCCAGACCTGGGCGGATTGCTCGCCCGTCTACGGCCGCATGTTCCAGACGCCGTTCGCCGACCAGATCCGCAACGAAGGCCGCATCGCGACCATGGCGGTGGGCAACATCTACGAGACCGACCATGTCAACTCGATCCTCGCCGCCGGCCGCGCCGATCTCGTCGCGCTCGCCCGGCCGCACCTGATCGACCCGATGTGGACTTTGCGCGCGGCCGCGGCCCAGGATTATCGCGGGGTGCGCGTCCCGCCCCAATATCTCGGCGGCATGGCGCAGCTCGCCCGCAACCTCGCCCGCGAAGCGGAGCTCAAGGCGTGAGCCTCGCCGGACGGCATGCGCTGGTCACCGGCGGCGGCACCGGCATCGGCGCCGCGATCGCGCGGGCGCTGGAGGCCGAAGGAGCTGCAGTCACCCGGCTCGGGCGCCGCCCCGAGCGGCTGGGCGCGAACGGCGTCACCGCCGACGTGACGGATCGCGCCCAGGTCGAAAGCGCCTTCGCCGCCGCCCGCGCGGCTCATGGTCCGATCGCCATCCTGGTCAACAATGCCGGCGCCGCCGCGGGGGTGCCGTTCGCAAAAGTGACGGAAGCACTCTGGCGCGACATGCTGGCGGTCAATCTCGACGGGATGTTCCATTGCTGCCAGGCCGCCCTTCCGGACTTGCTGGCAGCGGAGGCCGGCCGGATCGTGACCGTGGCCTCGATGGCGGGGCTCCACGGTTTCGCCTACGCGGCGCCCTATATCGCGGCCAAGCACGGCGCCGTCGGCCTCACCCGCGCGCTCGCAGCCGAATATGCGGCGACGAGGCTGCGGGTGAATGCGGTCTGTCCGGGCTTCGTCGACAGCGACATGACGGTGCGGTCGGTCGCGAACATTCGCGACAAGACCGGGAGATCCGAGGAGGAGGCGCGGGCCGAGCTGGCGCGGCTGAACCGGTCGGGGCGGCTCATCGCCCCGGAGGAAGTCGCGGCCGCGGTGCTTGACATCGTCCGCTCGGAACGGAACGGTGAAGCGGTGGAGATCGCATGAATCCTGAAAGCTTCGCGCCCCGGCACTTCCTCTGGGACCATGCCGACGGCGTCGCCACCGTCACGCTCGACCGGCCGGAACGGAAGAATCCGCTCACTTTCGAAAGCTATGCGGAGCTGCGCGACACCTTCCGCGCCCTCGCCTACGCGCGCGACGTGAAGGCGGTGGTGATCGCCGGCGCCGGCGGAAACTTCAGCTCCGGCGGCGACGTCCACGAGATCATCGGCCCTCTGACCCGCATGGGCATGCCGGGCCTGCTCGACTTCACCCGCATGACCGGCGACCTCGTCAAGGCGATGCGCGCCTGCCCGCAGCCGATCGTCGCGGCGATCGACGGCGTCTGCGTCGGCGCCGGGGCGATCCTCGCCATGGCCTCGGACATCCGCCTCGCGACGCCCGAGGCGAAGACGGCTTTCCTGTTTACCCGCGTCGGCCTCGCCGGCTGCGACATGGGCGCCTGCGCGATCCTGCCCCGCATCGTCGGCCAGGGCCGCGCCGCCGAACTGCTCTTCACCGGACGCGTCATGACCGCCGAGGAGGGCGAGCGCTGGGGTTTCCACAACCGCCTGATGCCGCGGGAATCGCTGCTCGCCGAAGCGCAGTCCCTCGCTCGCGCGCTCGCCGACGGCCCGACCTTCGCCCATGGCATCACCAAGACGCAGCTCAACCAGGAATGGAACGTCAGCCTCGAGACGGCGATCGAGATGGAGGCCCAGGCCCAGGCGATCTGCATGGCGACGGGCGACTTCCGCCGCGCCTTCGAAGCCTTCGCGGAGAAACGCAGGCCGGAGTTCGAAGGCGACTGATGGCGGACCGGTCTTTCCTCGAATGGCCGTTCTTCGATGAGAGCCACCGCGCATTGGCGGACGAGCTGGAGAGCTGGTGCGAGACCCACCTGACCGACGAGGAGCCGGCGGACGTCGATGCGGCGTGTCGGGCGCTCGTGTCCACGCTCGGCGAAGGCGGATGGCTGAAGAATTGCGTGCCGGGGGATGACGGCCGCCTCGACGTGCGCTCGCTGGCGCTGATCCGGGAGACGCTGGCACGGCATTCGGGTCTCGCGGACTTCGCCTTCGCCATGCAGGGCCTCGGCTCCGGCGCGATCTCCCTGTTCGGCGGCGAGGCTCAGAAGGCCGCCTATCTCCCCGCGGTCGCCCGCGGCGACAAGATCGCCGCCTTCGCGCTCACCGAGCCGACGTCCGGCTCGGATGTCGCGTCCATGGAAACGACTGCGGTCGAGGAGGGCGACGACTTCGTCGTCAACGGCGCCAAGACCTACATTTCCAACGGCGGCATCGCCGATTTCTATGTCCTATTTGCCCGCACCGGCGAGGCCCCCGGCTCGAAGGGCATATCGGCCTTCATCGTCGAGCGCGGTATGCCGGGACTCGACGACAGCGAGCGGATCGAGGTGATCGCGCCGCACCCGCTCGCCACCTTGCGCTTCACGGACATGCGCCTCCCCGCCTCGGCCCTGCTGGGCGGGCGCGGCCGCGGCTTCGCCCAGGCGATGGCGACGCTCGACGTCTTCCGGACCACCGTCGGCGCCGCCGCTTTGGGCTTCGCCCGCCGCGCGCTGGATGAAGCGACGAAGCGCGCATTGGAGCGCAAGCTCGGCGGCGGCGTCCTCGCCGACAATCCAATCACGCAGTCGAAGCTGGCCGAGATGGTTCTCGACATCGAGACATCGGCATTGCTCGTCTACCGCGCCGCCTGGCTGCGCGACGTGCCCGGCCGGCGCAACAGCCGCGAGGCGGCGCTCGCCAAGCTGCACGCCACCGACAGCGCGCAGAGCGTGATCGACAAGGCGGTGCAGATGTTCGGCGGGCTCGGCGTCACCCGCGGCGTGCCGGTCGAGCGGCTCTATCGGGAGATCCGCGCGCTCAGGATCTACGAGGGCGCGTCGGAGGTGCAGAAGGTGATCATCGCGCGCCACCATCTCGCGGAGCATCGCACATGAGGACATTGCTCCCCCCGGGCTGGCCGCGGCCGAGCGGCTTTTCCAACGGCATCTCCGCCAAGGGACGCCTGCTCTTCACCGCCGGAATCATCGGCTGGGACGAGGCGGGCAGGATCGTCGCGCCGGACCTTGCCGGCCAGCTCCGCCAGATCCTCCTCAACACGCTCGCCATCCTCGCCGAGGACGGCGCCGGCCCCGAGCATGTCGTGCGGATGACATGGTACGTGGTCGACGTGGACGAATATCGTCTGGGCCTCGCCGCGATCGGCGCAGCCTATAAGGAGGTGATGGGCCGCAATTTCCCGGCGATGGCGGTGGTCGAGGTCGGCGCGCTGGTCGAGCCCGAGGCTCGGATCGAGATCGAGACGATCGCGGTGGTGCCCGAATGGTAGGCACGGCCCATGTCGACACCTTCGTGCGCGACCGCCTGCCGCCGCCCGACCTGCAGCCCGAATTCCTGTTCGGCCTGCCCGAGCTTCGCTATCCCGATCGCCTCAACGCCGCGGTCGAGTTGATCGGCAATGGCGATGGGACCGCGCTCGCCGTGCTCAACGATCAGGGTAAGTGGACCTACGGGGACATGCGCGACCTCTCGGACCGGATCGCGCGCCTGCTGGTCGAGGAAGAGGGCGTCGTGCCCGGCAACCGCGTGTTGCTGCGCGGGCCGAATTGCGCAACGATGTTCGCCGCCTGGCTCGGGATCCTGAAGGCCGGCGGTATCGTCGTGGCGACCATGCCGATGCTTCGCCCCGGCGAGATCGCCACCATCCTCGAGCGCGCGCAGATCAGCCACGCCATCGTCGACAGCCGCTACATCGGCGACTTCCGTCAGGGCGCGGAGCAGGCGGGCACAGTTCGCTCGCTCCTGAGATATGACGGCGACTACGGCCAGGGCGAGCTCGAGACGCGGCTGCGCTCGATCGCACCCGGCTTCGTACCGGTGGAGACGCACCGCGACGACGTGGCGTTGATCGCCTTTACGTCCGGCACCACCGGCAAACCCAAGGGCTGCATCCACTACCACCGCGACGTCCTCGCCTGCGCCGACAGCTTTGCGCGCCACGTACTGAAGCCCGAACCCGGCAGCCGCTGGGCCTGCTCGGCGCCGATCGCCTTCACCTTCGGCCTCGGCATGCTGCTGATCTTTCCCTGGCGCTTCGGCGGGGCGGCGGTCACGATCGAGCAGCCTGGGCCGAAGCCCCTGCTGGAGGCGGTGCAGAAGTTCGGCGTGACGCATCTCGCCACCGCGCCGACGGCATACAAGGCGATGCTCGGGCTGCTGCAGAGTGAGCGCCTGAAAGCCTCTCCCCTCGACGGGGAGGGAGAACAAGGCTTCGATCTGAGCAGCCTGAAGACCTGCGTCTCCGCGGGCGAGCATCTCCCGGCCGCGACCTGGCACGCCTGGCACGACGCTACGGGCCTGAGGATCGTCGACGGGATCGGCGCGACCGAGATGATGCACATCTTCATCTCCGCGTCCGGCGGGGACATCCGACCCGGCGCCACCGGCAAGGCGGTGCCCGGATATGTCGCGGCCGTGCTCGACGAAGACGGGCAGCCGATCGGGGCGGGCACCGGCCGCCTCGCGGTCAAGGGTCCGACCGGCTGCCGCTATTTCGACGATGAGCGCCAGCGCGATTACGTCCAGGACGGCTGGAACGTCACCGGCGACACCTACCGGGCCGACGAGGCGGGTTATTTCTGGTACGTCGCCCGCTCCGACGACATGATCGTCTCCTCGGGCTACAACATCGCCGCGCCCGAGGTGGAGAATGCGCTCTACGCCCACCCGGCGGTGCAGGAATGCGCGGTCGTCGGCGCGCCCTGCGAGGAGCGCGGCCAAAGGGTGACGGCCTTCGTGGTGCTGGCGCCGGGCTATGCGCCCGAGGCCGGCGTCGCCACGCAGTTGCAGGAGCACGTCAAGGCGACGATCGCGCCGTACAAATATCCGCGCGACATCGCCTTCGTCGAATCGCTTCCAAAGACCGCCACCGGAAAGCTACAGCGCTTCGCGCTTCGACAAAGGTGAACGCATGAAGACGAAAGCGGCGATCGCGGTCGCGCCGAACCGTCCGCTCGAAATCCATGAGGTGGATCTGGAGGGGCCCCGCGCCGGCGAGGTGCTGGTCGAGATCATGGCGACGGGGATCTGCCACACCGATGCCTACACGCTCGAGGGCAAGGACAGCGAAGGCATCTTCCCCTCCATCCTCGGCCACGAGGGCGCCGGCATCGTCCGAGAGGTCGGCGCTGGTGTGACCTCGGTGAGACCCGACGACCACGTCATCCCGCTCTACACGCCCGAATGCCGGCAGTGCAAAAGCTGCCTCTCCCGCAAGACCAACCTGTGCACCGCGATTCGCGCCACCCAGGGCAAGGGCCTGATGCCCGACGGCACCAGCCGTTTCCGCCTCGGGGGCGAGACCATCCACCATTATATGGGCTGCTCGACCTTCTCGAACTTCACTGTGATGCCGGAGATCGCCCTCGCCAAGGTCCGCGAGGACGCGCCGTTCGACAAGATCTGCTACATCGGCTGCGGAGTGACCACCGGCGTCGGCGCGGTGATCTGGACGGCGGGCGTCGAGCCGGGCTCG
>JAXDPC010000315.1:0-4606 GCA_034668525.1 Sphingomonadales bacterium | reverse complement strand
GGCGATCATCTCGCCCTGGATCTCCAAGGCGATCGAGACCGCGCAGAAGAAGGTCGAGGCGCGCAACTACGACATCAGGAAGCAGGTCGTCGAATATGACGACGTCATGAACGACCAGCGCAAGGTGATCTACGAGCAACGCGCCGAGATCATGGATTCCGACACGGTCGGCGAGGTGGTCGACGACATGCGCACCGAGACGGTCAACGGCATCGTCGGCGAAGCCTGCCCGCCCAATTCCTATCCCGAGCAGTGGGACCTCGACCATCTGCGGGAGCGCGCGCTCGCCATCTTCGGGATCGATCCGCCGCTCGACGAATGGATGAAGGAGGAAGCGGTCGATCCGGAGATGTTCGTCGAGCGCATCCAGGCGATGACCGACGAGGAGATGGCGGCGAAGGCCGCCGCGCTCCCGCCCGGCGCCTACCAGCAGGTCCAGAAGAGCGTGCTCCTGCAGTCGCTGGACCAGCATTGGAAGGAGCATCTCTCGATGCTCGACGCGCTCAGGCAGGTCATCCACCTGCGCGCCTATGCGCAGAAGAAGCCGATCGACGAATATAAGCACGAGGCCTTCGCCCAGTTCGAGCGGATGCTGGCCGCGATCCGGGAGGACGTGACCTCGATCCTGGCCCGCGCGCAATTCGCCATGTCCGAGCCCGACCTTCCGGAGATGCCGGATTTCGTCACCCACCATATCGATCCGTTCACGGGCGACGACGACACCGCCGACATCGACGCGTCGACCGGAGCGATCCTCTCGCGTCTGCCGCCGCTCACCGCGCCGATGGCGATGCCGCGGCCGGACCTGCCCGGCGACCTCGCCGCCGACGAGATCCCGCCGGTCAGCCGCAACGCGCCCTGCCCGTGCGGATCGGGCCAGAAGTACAAGCACTGCCACGGCCAGATCGCCTGACATGCAGGGGGGACAGTTACTCTAGGTAACTGTCCCCGGATGAGGCGAGAGGGGACAGTTGCTCTAGGTAACTGTCCCCGGATGAGGCGAGAGGGGACAGTTACTCTAGGTAACTGTCCCCCGGTCGAGGCGCTGGAGAGGACAGTCACCGAGAGTGACTGTCCCTGCGTTCAGGCGAACTTGAAGCCTTCCTTGTTCATCATCGCGGTGAGGCGGCTCGATTGCTCCTCGCTCATCACCCGCTTGAGCGCCGGGAAGACCTCATTCTCCTCCATCCGCATATGCTCGTCGAGCATGGTCCGGAAATCGCGCACCCGCGCCAGCCACTCGGCGGTGCCGTTGGGCATGGTCTCCAGCTCGTAGAGGTAGGTCTTCACATAGCCGTGCTCGCTCTCGAGCGCGTCGGCGTCGTGCGCCGAGTTCGCCTGGCGCAGCGCCGGATAGATGACGTTCTCCTCCTCGAGCGCGTGCTTGGTGAGCTGGTATTTCAGCTTGGCGAGGAGCTGCGAGCGCAAAGTCGTCTGGCTGTCGTCGGTGGCCTCGATCTTGTCGAAGGTCATCAAGGTCATCCGATGCTCGGTCGCCAGCGCCTCGTCCCAGCTGGCGCCGCCGGTGCTGGCGAATTGGACGAACAATTTGCGCCCCATGTTCGCCGCGATGCCGACCGCCGCGCCGGCCACCGCCGCGCCGAGAACGATGCCGGTCTGGCCGCCGCTCCATTTGAACGGCGAGCCGCTCCTGCTCTTGAACTGGCCGTCGCCGTCGCGCGGCTGCCTGCGTCCGTTGTCGCCGCGATTGTCGTTGCTGCCGCCGCTGCCCGACTGGGTCCTGGTCGCCATGAAAGCCTCCTTGTTCCGTTGCAGCGCCAACTCACGGCGCGGCGGCCCGGTTCCGGTTGCGGCGAGGCGTGCGCGCCCTCGGCTGACGGACCGCAACCTATTCCTGTGAGGCGCGTTCGGGGTGCCGAGCTTGAGGAGACGGCCCGTGAAAGCATTGGTTTGGCATGGAAAACAGGACATTCGTTGCGATACCGTTCCCGATCCCGAGATCGAGGAGCCGACCGACGCGATCATCAAGGTGACGAGCTGCGCGATCTGCGGCTCCGACCTCCATCTCTTCCACAACATGATCCCGGCAATGATGCCCGGCGACGTCGTCGGCCACGAGATGATGGGCGTGGTCGAGGAAGTCGGAAGCGGGTTGACGAAGCTCAAAAAAGGCGAACGCGTCGTGATCCCGTTCACGATCAATTGCGACGCCTGCGACCAGTGCCGCCGCGGCAATTACTCGCTGTGCGAGAATTCGAACCGCAAGGGCGAGATGGCCGACAAGGTGTTCGGCCACCGCACCGCCGGCCTGTTCGGCTACACCCATCTGACCGGGGGATATTCAGGCGGCCAGGCCGAATATCTGCGCGTGCCGTTCGCCGACGGCACCCATATCAAGGTGCCCGATTCGCTGACCGACGAGCAGGTGCTGTTCCTCGGCGACATCTTCCCCACCGGCTGGCAGGCGGCCGTCCAGTGCGACATCCAGCGCAGCGACGTCGTCGCGATCTGGGGCGCCGGCCCGGTCGGGCAGATGGCGATCCGGAGCGCGATCCTGCTCGGCGCGAAGACGGTGATCGCGATCGACCGGTTGCCCGAGCGTCTGAGCATGGCCGCCGCCGCCGGCGCCGAGACGATCAATTTCGAGGACGAGAGCGTGCTCGAGCGGCTGAACGACCTCACCGGCGGCAAGGGCCCCGACAAGTGCATCGATGCGGTCGGCATGGAGGCGCACGCCTCCTCGCATCTCGACGGCATGCTCGACCGGGTGAAGCAGGCGATGCTGCTGACGAGCGACCGCGCCCATGTGCTGCGCGAGATGATCTACGTCTGCCGGGGCGGCGGCGTGCTCTCGATCCCCGGAGTCTATGGCGGGCTGATCGACAAGGTCCCGTTCGGCATGGCGATGAACAAGGGCCTGACCTTCCGGATGGGCCAGACCCATGTCCGCCGCTGGACCGACGATCTCACCCGCCGCATCGAGGAGGGGGAGATCGACCCCTCCTTCGTCATCACCCACACCGCCAAGCTCGAGGAAGGGCCGGGCATGTACCGCGTCTTCGAGCAGAAGCAGGACAGCTGCGTCAAAGTGGTGCTGAAGCCGTAACCATCTGCATCGTCACCCCGGACTTGGTCCGGGGTCCATCTTCTCCGAACCGCAGCGAGGAAGAAGGTGGATGCCGGATCAAGTCCGGCATGACGGACAAGAGAAAGGATCGAAAGCGATGAACTCCGTCTCCACCCTCGACACCAGCCGGCCGGACCGCAGCATGTCGACCACAGACCGCGTCGCCCGCGGCCTCGGCTGGTTCTCGATCGGGCTCGGCCTCGCCGAGCTGATCGCGCCGGGCAAGCTCGCCCGGACCTTCGGCCTCGAAGGCCGCGAGCGCCTGCTCCAGGCTTATGGCGGCCGCGAGATCGGCGCCGGCATCTGGGCCCTCTCGGACACTCCGGCGCCCGCGATCTGGAGCCGCGTCGCCGGCGACGTGGTCGACCTCGCCACGCTCGGCGCCGGCCTGCGCGGCGCGGACTCGGAGCAGCGCCGCAACGCCTGGATCGCGCTCGCCGCGGTCGCCGGCATCACCACCGTGGATCTCCTGACCGCCCTCAGCCTCGGCGCCGAGCAGAGCGAGCGCCGCGGCGAACCCGCTCGCGACTATGGCGACCGCTCGGGCTTCCCGCGCGGCGTCGCCGCGGCGCGCGGCACCGCGGCCGGGGTCACGCCCGTCGATTTTCAGGTGACGGCGACGGAAGCGAGGCGGGCGGAGGAGCTGGAGCCCGCCTGACGCGAGCCATGCGCCGCGAGTGGCTCCCCGGGACGGATTCGAACCATCGGCCATCCGATTAACAGTCGGATGCTCTACCGCTGAGCTACCGGGGAACAGACACTCGCGAGCGCGGGCCTATAGCAGCGGATTTCTCGCGGAGGCAAGGGGTTGGGGGCAAGCGGCTGGCGGCCGCTCAGACCGCGAACTGCTCCATCGCGATCCGCTCGTCGAGGGCGTGCTCGGGGTCGAACAGGAGGGTGAGCGCGCGCTCCCGGTCGACCCGGACCTCGACCGTCTCGACGTCGCGCGCCTCGAGCTGGTCGGCGACCGCGGAGACCGGCCGCTTGACCGGGTCGAGCACCCGGAAGCCCACCATGAGGTCGTCCGGGATCAAGGCGCCGCGCCAGCGGCGGGGGCGGAACGGGCTGATCGGGGTCAGCGCCATCAGCCGCGAGCCCAAAGGCAGGATCGGCCCATTCGCCGACAGATTGTAGGCGGTCGAGCCGGCGGGACTGGCGACCAGGACGCCGTCGCAGACCAGCTGCGGAAGCACGACGCGGCCGTTGACCGAGACCTCGATCCACGCCGTCTGCCGCGTCTCGCGGAGCAGGGAGACCTCGTTGATCGCATTGTTGGTCAGCGTCTCGCCGCTGACCGTGACCGCCTTCATGTGCAGCGGAGCGACCGAGAAGCTGCGTGCGGCGGCGATCCGTTCCTGAAGACAATCCAGCCGCCACTCGTTCATCAGGAAGCCGACGGTGCCGCGGTTCATCCCGAAGACGGGACAGAGCTTGCCGCGCTCCAGCATCCCGTGAAGCGTTTGGAGGATAAAGCCGTCGCCGCCCAAAGCTACTACCTGCTCGGCCTCCTCGAGCGGC
>JAXDPC010000314.1:0-8728 GCA_034668525.1 Sphingomonadales bacterium | reverse complement strand
CGAAGAGGACGTCACCGAACGCCGAGCCGACGATCGTCGTCCTGAAGTTCTTGAGGGTGATGGTGCCGCCATCGGGCGTCGTCAGGGTCCCGTTCCCCTGATCGTCGAGGATGCTGAGATGGATCATGGTGGCCGAGCGGCTGGCGATCACCGCCGAATCCCCAGGGTCCGTGCCCGCATCGATCTCGACGGAGAAGCCTGACGGGATGATCCCTCTGACCTCGAGGCGGTCGGCGTGCGCGCTCCCGACGATCTTCTCAATCGAGTGCAGCGTGTCGGTCTCGCCTTCGCCGTCTCGAACCGTCAGCGCGGGCGTGCCGCCGCTGCCGTCGAACATGATCCTGATGCCGCGGTGCGCCTGGGAATAGTCGGCGACGTCCTCTTCGCCCGGCGCTTCGACTCCACTGAGCCCACCCCAGATCTGGTCGTCCCCTTTCCCGCCGACGATCCGGTCGTCGCCGCCCTCACCCAGAATATGATCGTCGCCGTCTTCCCCTTTCAGAAGGTCGTCGCCTGCCCCGCCCCAAATCTCATCCTCGCCATCGCCACCATAAACATAGTCGTTGCCGGTCCCGCTTTTGATCGTGTCGTCACCCGCTATTCCGAATATAAGATCGCGAGGCCATATTGTGTTGTTACTATGATCTATGTTATCGGAAAGCGCCGTGCCTAAGCGAGTGAGATCAATCGGGTTTCCTTCAGAATAGGAATCATTGGTAACAAACAGATCATACCGTAAGTCCCCGCGGCCAAAAGCCGCATAGTATGACGTTTGTATTTGATGAGTTAGATGTGCTCCAGCGGCAATCAAGTTTTGCTCGTCAACAACGGGACCGCGAAAATTATAATTCGCTATATTCATCAGCGCCTCAGGGGCATCGCGGATGGGGTCCCCTATATTAAGATAGGCATGGGCGAGTTCGTGCATAATCGTTAGTCTAATATCACTCCTAACTAGTTCACCGAAGGTATTAAAAAAGTAGAACTCATTTGCTGCATCTAAATCGATTAGTGTATACGGCTCAGGAGCCCCTAGGTTTGTCGAGCCCACGTCCCCGCTTCGATATCCGATTCTGAATTCTCCATACGCGTCGAGTTTATTTGTTACACTAGGAAAGATCGACGTTATGCTCAAAATGTGATTGGTTATGTCTGTGGCTTGGGAGGACGGGACGTCGCTCGGTACCGGTCCCGCCCCATAATCCCATGTTACGGGCACTTCCGGCGGTGTAACGGAGGAATTCCAGAATTTCAGAGTCCAGGGCACTAGTGTTGTCCTTGAAAATGGCGGGTAATAGTCATTAGCGAAGCCGAGCCGTTGGACCGATCCACGAAAGCGTAGGTGCCATCTCTTTGCGGTATGACCTGTCTGCACAATCTGGCAAAAGTAGCTCCCCGGACACAAACGGAATTATGTCGGAAAGTGTATGACCCTTCGAGCGTCACACGACCTACCACGCGTTCGTATGCGCCATTGGCACGAAATATTTCCATCGGCGGGTGGCTTTCCACCCTTTCATTCATCCCTACTAATGAAACGGATGCATCGAACAGCAATCTTCTTAGGTCATCTTCCATTAAAGGAACGCCAGGTTCCAAAGCGTCGTCATATCCTAGGGAAGCCGGAGTTGAGGGCGTGCATGCACTTAGCGCGACGGCGCCTATCGCAGATGTCAGCCTAGCCATATTACGCATAGTGGGCTTCCTTGGTCCTTATTCGCCTATGCCGACCGCAATAGGAAACAATGGTGGTTGGTGCTTCCAGAAAACGAAATGCCGGGAGTGCCATCTCGGCGGCACAGCAAAATGCCGCCTGTCGTGACAGCGTTTAGATCGGTTTTGACGAATCCGCGGTTCGGGAGCTGTCTATAAGCTTCTGTTGCGCAACCGTGGGAACCGCATTCAAATAGGGATTGGTATCTGACGGCAACATCTTGTCGACCATCGCGGTCTAAATCACTGATGAGTATTTGGATGCCCGATCCGGCATTGAAGGGCCGTTCGCAGACCTGCCTCAGGCGGGGCAGAATTCTGCGGCAGGCGGCGCGGCTGCGCACGTCTCGAAATTCGAGAAGGTGCGTCTCCGCAGTTCGGCCCTTCGCCATCGCTGCCTTGGTGCGAAGCGCTGCGGGAAAACTGGTTCGCGGTCCATAACCTATGGGGTCTGGGCTCACGCAGGCCGTTTCAGCAGTCCACAACAGAGCTGACAGAAAAACGAGGCTGATACGCATCACTCGTACCCCATTGCCGCCCCGCGCAGCGGCTGCACTCAGGATGGCCGCGAACTATCGGGAATAGAATAGGCTTTCTGGTCCGATCCGGTTCTTTAACTAATTTCTTGCGCCGGGCGGGCTGCTTGACCCCCGGCGCTCCCCACCACACAGTCCGCGCGTGCGGTGGGTCTTCCTTTGCGCGTCGCTGCTTGCGCTCGCCTCGTGCATCCCGCGCGCCGACGAGCGGCGGGCGCCGCCCGAGCCGCGGCGGCAGACTCCCGCCGCGGGCGCTCCCGCTCCCACCGACCGCGAGACGCTGCAATGCCATGTCGCGCTCGCCCGCGAGGGAATCGGCTTCCGGGTGCTTCCGGACCGGAATTTCGGCGGCGGCTGCAGGGCGATCGGCGCCGTGCAGCTGACCGAGATCGGCACGCCGGTGACCAATCTCGGCGCGATGCGCTGCCCGCTCGCCCGCGCCTTCGCGGCCTGGGTGCGCGAGGCGGTGCAGCCCGAGGCGCGGCGGCGCTTCGGCGCGGCGGTGCGGCGGATCGAGAGCTTCGGCACCTATGCCTGCCGACCGGTCAATTCGCGGCCCGGCGCCCGGCTCAGCGAGCACGGCTCGGCCAATGCCGTCGACGTCGCCGCCTTCTTGCTCGCCGACGGGCGGCGGATCACGGTGGAGCAGGGCTGGAACGGCGGCGGCGAGGATGCGCGGGCGTTCCTGCGGGCGGTGCACCGCGCCGGCTGCGGCCGCTTCAGCGTCGGCCTGTCGCCGGACAGCGACGCCTATCACTACAACCACCTCCATTTCGACTTGGGCCGCGGCCCTTATTGCCGCTAGAGGGCGTCGGATGGACGAAACCACGCCCCGCACGCCACCCGCTCGCCTGTTTCCCGGCGCCCGCGAGGAGGCCGAGACCGCCAAGCAGCAGACCAGCAGCGCGCAGACCGAGCATCCCGCCTACCGGCTCGCCTTCCAGGATCTCGATTTCCTGCTGCGCGAGGACCTGCGTCCCGTCCGCTTCCAACTCGAGCTGCTGAAGCCCGAGCTGATGCTCGACGAAGCGGGGATCGCGTCGACCTTCCCAATGTACGGCTCGGCGCGCATTCCGGAGCCGTCCAAAGCCGAGGCGCTGCTCGCCGCGGCCTCCACCGACCAGCAGCGTATCGTCGCCGAGCGGCTCAAGGCCAAATCGAAATATTATGACGAAGCGCGCAAGCTCGCCCGGCTCGCCAGCCGCGTGCCGCTCGACCCGGAGGGGAAGCGGAACTTCGTGGTCTGCTCGGGGGGCGGCCCGTCGATCATGGAAGCGGCCAACCGCGGCGCGTGCGACGAAGGCGCGGAATCGATCGGCCTCAACATCGTGCTCCCGCACGAGCAGCTTCCCAACTCCTACGTGACGCCGTCGCTGAGCTTCCAGTTCCACTATTTCGCGCTTCGGAAGATGCACTTCCTGCTGCGCGCCCGGGCCGTCGCCGTGTTCCCGGGTGGCTTCGGGACGTTCGACGAGGCCTTCGAGCTTTTGACCCTGATCCAGACCGGCAAGGTCAAGCCGATCCCGATCCTCTTCTTCGGCCGCGAATTCTGGGAGCGCGTGGTCGATTTCGGGGCCCTCGTCGAGGAAGGCGTGGTATCGCCCGACGACCTCGACCTGTTCTGCTATTGCGAGACGGCCGAGGAAGCCTGGGCGCACGTCGTCGCCCATTATGGCGGCGGCGACGCCTTCGGGAAGGGTTTCGAACTTTAGCTGCGGACGGCGCCGGCGAGGCGGTCGAGCGTCTCGCGGGCGTGGCGGTCCAGCAGGGCGCGCAGGTTGCCCGCGCGCCGCTCGGCTCGGGGCCGCTGCCCTGCTCGACCCGCGGCGCGAGGGGTAGCCGATCAGCCGCATGTCAGTCCTCCCTTGTGAAGCTTCAGGCTAGTCGCTGCCGTTCAAAAAAAGGCCGCTGCGCCCAACTTGAACATTGACTCAGGTTTCACTTTTCTCCATTTCAGGCCGCGGCGAAAAAATCCCCCACCAGAGGGGACGCGTCTCGGGGAGGAAGATTGAAGCACTTTACCGCAGCTGACGGCGCGCGAATCGCCTATCGCGACAAAGGCGCGGGACGCCCGCTCGTGCTCCTGCACGGGCTGATGGCCCACAGCGGCTTTTTCGCGCCCCAGGCCGCGCTCGAACGCGACTTCCGCTTGGTCTCGATCGACCTTCGCGGCCACGGCGAGTCGCGCGCGGCGGGCGGCGCGCTCACGGTCGGGCAACTCGCCGAGGACGTCGCGGCGATCGCCGCGGCGCTCGGTCTCGAGGACGCGATCGGCATTGGCTGGTCGCTCGGCGCGAGCGTGCTCTGGGAGGTCCTCGCCGGCCCCGGCGGGGGACGGTTCGCGGGCGCGGTGGTGGTCGACATGACCGCCCGGGTGATGAACGGCGGCGACTGGCAGCTCGGCCTCTCGCCCGAAGCGTGCGACGCCCGCACCGCCGCCATCGCCGAGGATTTCGAGGCCTTCGCTGTCGCCGCCGGCCAGGCGATCTTCGCCCAGCCCCTCGCAGAGGCGCTTCGCGAGCGCGCCGACTGGGCGAGCTTCGAGTTCGCGCGCAACGACCCCGAAGCGGTCGGCAAGCTGTGGGGATCGCTGGTCGGACAGGACATGCGCGCCCTGCTCAAACGCATACGCCAGCCGACATTGATCATACATGGCGCGCATAGCCAGCTCTACGGCGCCACTACCGCCGAACACCTCGCCCGCGTCCTCCCCGACGCCGAGGCGATCGAGTTCGCGGCCTCCGGCCACGCCCCGCATATCGAGGAGCCGGAGAGGTTCAACGACACGATCCGGGCGTTCGCGGAAAGTCTCGGCCGCGCGCCCGCATCCCGCACCAAGCAAATGATGAAATGAGGAGGAACGCCATGCGCACCCTGACCACCGCACTGAAGATCGGAACCGCCTTCGCCGCTTTGACCGCCGCTTTGCCGGCCTTCGCCCAGCCGGTCTCCGAGCCCGAAGAGCAGGATTCGGCGACCCCGAGCGAGGAGGACGGCGACATCGTCGTCACCGCCCGCCGCACCGAGGAGACGCTGCAGACCGTCCCCGGCGCGGTCTCGGCCTTCAACGAGCGCGCGCTCGAGCGCATCCAGGCGCAGGACACGACCGGCCTCCAGGGCGCGGTCCCGAACCTCAACATCGTCCAGGGACGCGGCTCATCCAACGCCACCAACATCTTCATCCGCGGCGTCGGCCAGCCGGACGCGCTGCAGACCTTCGACCCGGCGG
Source organism: Sphingomonadales bacterium (assembly GCA_034668525.1). Lineage (GTDB taxonomy): Bacteria > Pseudomonadota > Alphaproteobacteria > Sphingomonadales > Sphingomonadaceae > Allosphingosinicella. Next base: position 3,250 of record JAXDPC010000314.1, on the reverse strand, counting down.
TCGGCGTCTATGTCGACGGCGTCTATTACAGCCGCATCCGCGGCACCCAGCTCGACCTGCTCGATCTCGAGCGGGTCGAGGTGCTGCGCGGGCCGCAGGGCACGCTCTACGGCAAGAACACGATCGGCGGCGCGCTCAGCATCGTCACCCAGCGTCCCGGCTCGACCTTCCGGGGCAGCGCCGCGCTCACCTACGGCACCTACGACCAACTCGAGATGCGCGTCTCGGCCTCCGGCCCGGTCAGCGATACGATCTCGGCCGGCTTTGCGGTGTTGCACGCCGAGCGCGACGGCTATGTCGAGGACCCGGTGCTCGACCGCGAATATAACGACCGCAATACCCAGGCGGCGCGCGGACGGCTCGCCTTCACGCCCAGCGACCGGGTCCGCGTCGACCTCATCGCCGACTACAGCCACGACGACGCGTCACTGGCGGTCGGCCAGCCGATCAACTCGCTGACCTATTTCTTCGGCGCAAACCCGCCGCTCGGCGGGATCGCCCTGGCGCTGCCGACGGATCCCCAGACCTATGATTTCACCGGCCGCACCACCCCCACTCTGCCCAATTCGACCCGGTTGCGGCACTGGGGCACCTCGATGAACGCGGCCTTCGACGTGACCGAGGCGGTGACCCTGCGCTCGATCACCGCTTATCGCGAGCTCACCACCAGGGACTATGTCGACATCGACGCGACCCAGCGCGAGCTGGGCGACGTCTTCGTCGGCGTGGACCAGAACCAGCTCAGCCAGGAATTCCAGATCAACGTCGACAGCGGCCCGCTGGTCGCCGTCGCCGGCCTCTATTATCTGCGCGAGAACATCAATTCGCACCAGGAAGCCTATGCCGACGATCTGTTCGGCCCGGCCTTCGGCAATCCGACCTTCCTGAGGACGATCGACGACGACCTCCAGACCACCAGCTACGCGGCCTATGCCAATGCCAGCCTCGAGGTGCTGAGCGGCCTCAGGATCTCGGCCGGCCTGCGCTACACCCACGAGAACAAGGATTATTTCCGCACCACTTCGACCTTCTCCAACCTCGCTCTCCTGCGCAGCGCGACGCCGTTCAACTTCGTCCGCGACGACAGCTGGGAGGACGTGTCGCCGATGGCGTCGATCGACTATCGGTTCAGCCCAAACGCGATGGTCTATTTCCGCGCCGCGCGCGGCTTCAAGTCGGGCGGCTTCAACGGCCGCGCCAACAGCCCCGGCGAGGCCAGCGCCTACGAGCCCGAGACGATGTGGTCCTACGAAGCCGGCCTCAGGACGACCATCGCCCGGCAGCTGCGCTTCAACGTCACCGGCTTCTACAACGATTATCGCAACTTCCAGGCGCGCGTCTCCGGGACCGACGTCGACCCGAACACCGGCCTGCCCTTCGCCACCCTGGGCGTGCTCAATGCCGGCGAGCTCAGGATCCAGGGCGTCGAGCTGGAAGCGGCCTGGACTCCGGTACGCGGGCTGCTGATCGATACCCAGATCGGCTATCTCGACGCCGAATATCAGGAGTTCGCCGACGTCCGCTTCCCGGGCGGCAGCCGCGCCTTCCAGACCCCGGCATTTGCTCCCGACTGGACGATCCGGATCGGCGCCCAGTACGAGGCCGATCTCGGCCAATCGGGATCGCTCACCATCGGCGGCCAGAGCCGCTACCGCTCCGAGATGGCGCTGTCGGTCGACAATACGGTGATCGCCGGCAATGTCGGCACCACCACCCGCGTCGAGGGGCTGTTCTCCGATCCCTATTGGATCCACGACGCCCGCATCGTGTGGGAGAATGAGGCCCGCACCTTCAGCCTCGGCCTCTACGGCCAGAATCTGTTCGACGAGGCCTACAAGACCGAAGGGCAGGATTTCTCGTCTATCGGCAGCATCCGGACCGTCTATTACGGGGCGCCGAGGACGGTCTACGTCCGCGGCACTGTGAGGTTCTGAGGACGGGAGCGAACATGGCGGGAAGCGGGACCGAAGCACCGGCGGGCGCAGAAACGCCCGGCTGGCGGGTGCTCTCGATCCTGCTCCTCGCCTATATCTTCAACTTCCTCGACCGCCAGATCCTCAGCATCCTCCAGATCCCGATCCAGCGGGAGCTGGAGCTCAACGACGAGCAACTGGGGCTGATGGGCGGGATCGCCTTCGCCTTGCTCTATTCCGGGCTCGGGGTGCCGATCGCCTGGCTGGCGGACCGCAAGGACCGGGTGAAGATCATCGCGGTCAGCCTCGGCCTGTGGAGCGCCTTCACGGCGCTGTGCGGGGCGGCGCAGAATTTCTGGCAGCTCTTCTTCGCGCGGATGGGCGTCGGCGTCGGCGAGGCCGGGGGCGTGGCGCCCGCTTACGCGCTCATCTCGGACTATTTTCCGCCCGAGCGGCGGGCGCGGGCGATGGCGATCTTCTCGCTCGGCATCCCGATCGGCACCTCGCTCGGCGTCTTCTTCGGCGGCTGGCTGGCGAGCAGCGTCGACTGGCGCACCGCCTTCGTCATCGTCGGCGGGCTCGGCCTCTTCCTGGTGCCGCTGATGCTGTTCGGCATCCGCGATCCCGGCCGCGGCCGTTTCGACCGCGCCGAAGGCGCGCCCGTCGAGCCCGCGCCGCCTTTCCTGACGGTGATGGGAACCGTGGCGCGCAAGCCGACCTTCTGGCTGCTCAGCTTCGGCGCGGCGTGCGGCTCGATCCTCGGCTACGGCTTCGCCTTCTGGCTTCCCCAGTTCCTGACCCGCACCCGCGGCCTGGAGCTGATGGACATCTCCTGGTTCTACGGCTCCATCGCCCTCATCGGCGGGGTCGGCGGCATCTGGCTCGGCGGGGTGGTCGGGGACCGGATGGGGCGGATCAGGCCCTCCGGCTACCCGCTGATCCCGGCGGTCTGCTTCCTCATCGCGGCGCCCCTTTACACCGGGGCGATCTATGTCCCTTCGCTGACCCTCTCCTGGTTCCTGATCGTCATCGCCACCGCCTTCGGCCTCGCCTGGCTCGGGCCGGTGATCGCCGCCGTGCAGCACATCGTCCCGCCGAACATGCGGGCGAGCTCGTCGGCCGCCTTCCTGCTGATCAACAATCTGGTCGGCATCGGCTTCGGCATCTGGTTCATCGGCAAGCTCAGCACCCTGCTCGCGCCCGCCTACGGCCAGGACGCGCTGCAGCACGCGATGTTCTACGCGCTCGGCTTCTACCTCCTCAGCGCCACGCTTTACGGTCTCGCCGCCTGGCGCATCGGCCGCGACTGGTACAGGGCCGCCTGAGCGCGCCTAATC
>JAXDPC010000313.1:0-20037 GCA_034668525.1 Sphingomonadales bacterium | reverse complement strand
ATCCGCAAGCCCGCGGTCGTCGCGCGTCGGGGACGCCACCGCCGCCACCAAGCGCGGCGGCCGCGCCGCCACCAAAGGCGGCACGACCGGCGGCACGACCGGCGGCCGCGGGCGCACGCGCGGCGGTTCCCCGTCGAGCGGCGGCAGCGGCGGCGGCAAAAGCGGCGGCGGCGGATCGGGCGGCGGCGCCTAGACGAGAGCCGCCCGGGCGCGCAACGCGGCCGTCGGTCGAACGCAAAAAATAGCGGGGCGCCCTGGGAGGGCGCCCCGCTTCACAATTCCCGCAATGACTGGCCCTTAGCGGCAGCGCCTCACGCTGCGGCTGCGCGCCACCTCGCGGCCGACCAGGGCGCCGGCGGCGCCGCCGATCACGGTGCCGACGGTCCGGTTGCCGCGGCCGGCGATCGAGCGGCCGACGAGGGCGCCCGCGGCGCCGCCGACGATCAGGCCGGTGGTGCCGTTCGAGCGCCGGCAGTGGATGCGGCCGTCGCGGCCGCGCCAGGTCGGGCCGACATAATTGCCGTTGCGATAATAACGCGACTGCGCTTCGGCCGAATCGGTCGGGACCGCGATCGCGACCGGGACGGCCATGGCCGCCGCGGCGAGGGCAAGGGTGATGTTACGCATGATACGTCCTCCACGAGAATGACTCTCGCCAGGGACAACGCGCCGCTTTCCCGGCTTGTTTCATTAACCTCACACAACGATTCCGGCTGCTGGACGGGCCGGAGGCGAAGCCCTAGAGCGCAGGCGGTTTTTCTCCGAAACAGCGAAGCGAGCGGCCCGTGGCCAACGTCACCGTCATCGGCGGCCAGTGGGGCGACGAGGGGAAGGGCAAGATCGTCGACTGGCTCGCCAGCCGGGCCGAGATCGTCGTGCGCTTCCAGGGCGGCCACAATGCCGGCCATACCCTCGTCGTCGGCGAGCATGTGTACAAGCTCTCCCTGCTGCCTTCCGGGATCGTCCGCGGCACCCTGTCGGTGATCGGCAACGGGGTCGTCCTCGATCCCTGGGCGCTCCGTTCCGAGGTCGAGCGGCTCGCCGCGCAGGGCGTCGCGGTCGGCCCCGGGACGCTGCAGATCGCCGACACCTGCCCGCTCATCCTCCCCTTCCACCGCGATCTCGACGCGCTGCGCGAGGATGCCAGCGGCCAGGGCAAGATCGGCACCACCCGCCGCGGCATCGGCCCGGCCTATGAGGACAAGGTCGGGCGCCGCGCCATCCGCGTCTGCGACCTCGCGCATCTGGGCGCGCTCGGCCCGCAGCTCGACCGGCTCTGCGCCCATCACGACGCGCTCCGCGCCGGCTTCGGCGAGCCGCCGATCGACCGCGACCGGCTGATGCGGGACCTCGCCGAGGTGGCGGACTTCGTGCTCCAGTTCGCGCAGCCGGTCTGGAAGACGCTGAACAAGGCGCGGGCGGAGGGGCGGCGGATCCTGTTCGAGGGCGCGCAGGGCGTGCTGCTCGACGTCGATCACGGCACCTACCCGTTCGTCACCTCGTCCAACACGGTGGCGGGAACGGCGGCCGGCGGCACGGGGCTCGGTCCTTCCGCGGCGGGCTTCGTCCTCGGCATCGTCAAGGCCTATGCGACCCGCGTCGGCTCCGGGCCGTTCCCGACCGAGCTCGACGACGCGGTCGGCGAGCGGCTGGGCACGCGCGGCCGCGAGTTCGGCACCGTCACCGGCCGCAAGCGCCGCTGCGGCTGGTTCGACGCGGTGCTGGTCCGCCAGTCCTGCGCGGTCGCCGGCGTGACCGGGGTGGCGCTGACCAAGCTGGACGTGCTCGACGGGCTGGAGGAGATCCGCATCTGCACCGGCTACCGCCTGCGCGGCGGCGCGCTCGACCACCTCCCCGCCCACGCGGCCGACCAGGCGGCGGTCGAGCCGGTCTACGAGACGGTGGAGGGCTGGGCCGAATCGACGGCCGGCGCCCGCAGCTGGGCCCAGCTCCCGGCCAATGCGGTCAAATATATCCGCCGGGTCGAGGAGCTGATCCAATGCCCGGTCGCCCTGGTCTCGACCAGCCCCGAGCGCGAGGACACGATCCTGGTCCGCGATCCGTTCGCCGGCTGAAGGAAGGGTAAGGGGCTCCGCCGCGGAAAGGAGTCAACGCGGCGAAGCCGATAACCCGTCGCCACCCCCTCGGCGAGTCGGGTTGATCTATATCAGAAAGCCGGGCTCAGGAACTGGATTCGTACCGCTTTTCGAAAGCGTTGAGCTTTTCCGCCTTCGCCGGCCCGACCCGGACCTGCTCGACGCGGGCCGCGGGCGGACCGATCCGGCATCGTTCCACCAGCGCGGCTATCGCTTCCTCCGGGCCGATCGCGAGGATCTCGACGTCGCCGCTGGGCACGTTCCTGACCCAGCCCGTGAGCCCCAGCGCCCGTGCTTCGGCCACCGTCCAGTTGCGGTAGAAGACGCCCTGGACCCGGCCGGAGACGAGGATCCGCCGCGCCGCCACTTCCGCCTCAGACCGTGGCGATGTCGGGCGCGTCCTCGGCCTTCATGCCGACGACGTTGTAGCCGGCATCGACATGGTGGATCTCGCCGGTCACGCCCGAGGCGAGGTCGGAAAGGAGGTAGAGCGCGGCGCCGCCGACATCCTCGATGGTGACGTTGCGGCGCAGCGGCGAATTATATTCGTTCCACTTCATGATGTAGCGGAAGTCGCCGATGCCGCTCGACGCCAGCGTCTTGATCGGACCGGCCGAGACGGCGTTGACGCGGATGCCCTCGGGGCCGAGGTCCATCGCCAGATATTTGACGCTGGCCTCCAGCGCCGCCTTGGCGACGCCCATCACATTGTAATGCGGGATCACCTTCTCGGCGCCGTAATAGGAAAGAGTGAGGATGCTGCCCCCCTCGCGCATCATCGCCCGCGCCCGCCTGGTGACGGCGACGAAGCTGTAGGCCGAGATGTTCATGGTCAGCAGGAAGTTCTCGAGGCTGGTATCGACGAACTTTCCGCGCAGCTCGTTCTTGTCCGAAAAGCCGATCGCGTGGACGACGAAATCGATCGTCTCCCAGCGCGCCTTCAGCGTCTCGAAGGCGCGGTCGACGTCGGCCATGTCGGAGACGTCGCACTCGATCAGGAAATCGGCGCCCAGCTGCTGCGCCAGCGGCCGGACGCGCTTCTCGAGCGCGTCGCCCTGAAAGGAGAAAGCGAGCTCGGCGCCATGGTCGGCAAGCGCCTTGGAGATGCCCCAGGCGAGCGATCGGTCGTTGGCGAGGCCCATGATCAGCCCGCGCTTGCCCTGCATGAGACCGGTCATTTCTCCTCCTCTGCGGCGCTGACCGCCACGCTCTGCTCGGCCATCGCGACCGCTTCCTCCTCGGCTCGGACGGATTCCTTCTCGGCCACCGCCTCGTGGACCGCGGCGGAGACTTCGGCCGGCGTCGGCGTCGGCGTCTCGGCCATCGCCGCGTTCAGCTCCGCGCCGATTACCAGACCGAAGCCGATGATGAAGAAGAAAAACAGCGCGATGACGATTCCGGCGAGGCTGCCATAGGTGAGATCGTAACTGCCGAGCTGGCGCATGACGACCGGAAGCAAAGCGGTGGTCGTGATCCACCAGATGGTGACGAAGGCCGCCCCCGGCCATTTCGGGCAGCCCGTTACCCGGTAGCGTTTCGGCGTCAGCGCGTAGAAGAGCAGGAACAAGGCCCCGAACAGCATCAGAGCGGGGACGATGCGCAGCAAGGTGAACAGGCCGACGATGTCGTCCGCGCCCGGCACGTTGGCGACGATCAGCTGCTGGACGCTGGAAAGCAGCACGGAGGCGCTGAACGCGACCATCGCCACCAGCACTGCGGCGATGATCATTCCGATCGATCCCAGCCGATATTCCCAGAAGGGCCGGCTGAACGTCACTCCATAGGCGCGGCGGATGATGTCGCGGATGGTCTCGATGAAGCTGCCGGTGGTCCACAGGCCGACGAGGGCGCCGAGCCAGATGAGGTTCCCGGTGCGCGCCTCGAGCACGTCCTGGATCGGCTGCTGCAGCACCGTGCGGACGTCCTTCGGCATCGTCTCCAGCATGCCGTAGACGGCGCTCATCCCTTCCTCGCTCTGGCCGAGCAGGCGCGTGATCGCCGCGGCGACGATCACGAACGGAAACAAAGACAGCAAGGCGAGATAGGCGAGGTTGCCGGCGTGGATGAAGCCGTCATTATAGACCCCGACCGCGACCCGCTTCATGATCTCGTAGGTCCGCGTGCCCTTGCGCGGGCCGATATGACCGATCCTGGCCTTGGCGGTGGCGAGCTTCTTGCGTCTCGCTTCGGGCGATTCGGGTGAGATCTGCAGCACGAAGGCTCAGACTCCCAAAGCGGCGCGAGGGTTTCCTCGGGACTTTCCGCCCCATCCCTCGACGAAGCGGGCGAGCTCCGGATCGTCGGCGGGAAGATCGACCATCAGCGAGACGAGCTGGTCGCCGCGCTCGCCCGATCTGGAGGTGAAGCCGCGTCCCTTGAGGCGAAGCACGCGGCCGGAGGTCGACCCCTTCGGCACGGTCACCATCACCGGCCCTTCCACCGTCGGCACCTTGACCTTGGCGCCGAGCACCGCCTCGTCCAGGGTCACCGGGAGATCGAGCCTGATATGGTCGCCGTCGCGGCGGAAGAAGCGGTGCGGCTGGATCGAGATGGTGACGATCGCATCGCCCTTGCCGGCGGGTCTGGCCTGGCCCTGGCCGGCGAGCCGGATCTTCGTCCCTTCCTCGACGCCCTTGGGGAGCTTGATGTCGACCGTCTTGCCGCCCGCCAGCGTGACCCGCTGCGGCTTCAGCGCGGCGGCATCCTCGAAGCTCACCGGCAGGCGGTAGGCGACGTCGGCGCCCTTTTGCGGCGGGGCCGCGCGGCGGCCGAACCCGCCGAACCCGCCGGCGCCGCCGCGCCGGCCCGCGCCGCCGAACAGGCCGTCGAACAGGTCGGAAATGTCCGCGGTCTCGCCTCCGAAATCGAACTCGGCCCCGTTCGGGCCGCGGCGGAAGCCGCCGGGAGCGCCGCCGCCCGGGCCGCCGCCGAAGCCGAACGGCGCGCGCGGATTGCCGGTCTCGTCGATCTCGCCGCGGTCGTAGCGCGCGCGCTTGTCCTTGTCGGTGAGGATATCATAGGCCTGGGTGACCTGGGAGAAGCGGTCCGCGGCGGCCGGATTGTCCTTGTTGCGGTCCGGATGCAGCTCCTTGGCGAGCTTGCGATAGGCCTTCTTGATGTCGGCCTCGCTCGCGCCCCGCGCCACGCCAAGCTGTGAGTAGAGGTCGGCCATCGCCGCTTCGTTCTCCACTAAGCCCTAAAAGTCCACTGTTGCATTCCGGCAACACAGCGGAAGATGGGAGGGGCCCCGCCCGCCTTCAAGCCGTCATTGCGAGGAGCCCTTCGACGCCGCTTGCGGCGTCGCTCAGGATAAACAGCCGCTGCGCGGCAGCGACGAAGCAATCCAGCCCTACGTCCGAGGCCGCTCTGGATTGCTTCGCTTCGCTCGCAATGACGGCGGGCAGGGTGCTTGTGCGGCAGCTTCATGCGCGGCAGAGGGGCCCCATGGCCGCCGATCCCCACGCATTGTTCGAGGAATGGCTCGCCGAAGCGCGACTGTCCGAGCCGAACGACCCCGTCGCGTTGGCGCTCGCGACGGCCGACGCGGCAGGGCGCCCGTCGGTGCGGATGGTGCTGATGAAGGGCCACGACGCGCGCGGCTTCGTCTTCTACACCAATTGGAAAAGCCGAAAGGGCGCCGAGCTCGCGGCCAATCCGCACGCCGCTTTGCTGTTCCACTGGAAGTCGCTGCGCCGCCAGGTGCGGGTCGAGGGCAAGGTCGAGCCCGTGGCCGAGGCGGAGGCGGATGCCTATTTCGCGACCCGCTCGCGCGACAGCCAGCTCGGCGCCTGGGCCTCCGACCAGTCGCAGCCGCTCGACCGCAGGGAGACGTTCGAGGCCTGCTATCGGGAGATGGTAGCCCGCTTCGAGCATGGCGACGTGCCGCGGCCGCCGCACTGGTCCGGCTATCGGGTGGCGCCGGAACGGATCGAGTTCTGGAGCGACCGCGCCCACCGCCTGCACGAGCGCCGGCTGTTTGTCCGCGACGCGGCGGGCGGATGGAGCGAAGGCCTGCTCTACCCGTGAGCGACGCCCGGCCTGCACCGACCCACGGCGCGCTGGCGACGCGGGCCGCGATCGCCAGCGTCTCGGTCGCGCTCTTCCTGCTCATCCTGAAAGGCTATGCCGCGTGGGCGACGGGATCGGTGGCGATGCTCGGCTCGCTCGCCGACACCGCGCTCGACCTCCTCGCCTCTTTGATCACGCTCGGCGGCGTCCGCTACGCCGCCACCCCGGCCGACCACGACCATAGGTTCGGCCACGGCAAGGCCGAGGCGCTCGCCGCGCTGGCGCAGGTCGGGATCATCGGCTTCTCGGCGCTCGGCATCTTCTGGCGCGCGATCGAACGCCTGCTCGACCGCGAGGCGACCAGTGGCGCGGAATATGGCATCGGCGTCTCGGCGGTGGCGATCGCCGCCACGCTGGGCCTCCTCTGGTACCAGCGCCGCGTCATCGCGCGGACCGGATCGGTCGCGATCGAGACGGACCACGTCCATTATCAAAGCGACCTGTTGCTCAACCTCGCCGTGATCGCCGCTCTCGCGCTCGATCAATATGCCGGCCTCCCCGGGGCGGACCCGTTGTTCGGAATCGCCATTGCCGCCTGGCTGCTGTGGGGCGCGTGGCGGGCCTCGTCGCGGGCAGTCGACCAGCTGATGGACAAGGAATGGCCCGAGGAGAAGCGCCGCCGCTTCGTCGAGGTCGCCGCGCGCCACCCGGCGCTGAAGGGGATCCACGATCTCAGGACCCGCAGCAGCGGCAGCCGCAACTTCGTCCAGTTCCACGTCTGGGTCGCTCCGGACATGACCGTCGCCGCCGCGCACCGGGTTATGGACGAGGTCGAGCAGTGGCTGGAGCGCGAGTTCCCCGGCACCGAGATCCTCATCCACCTCGATCCCGAAGGCCAGGTCGACGAGCCCGGCAACCCCCTCGCCGAGACCGACCTCACCGAACCGAAAGCCGCGCCATGACCGAATATCGCTTCGTCCAGGTCGACGCCTTCGCCGATCGGCCCTTCACCGGCAATCCCGCGGCGGTGGTGCCGCTCGAGCAGTGGCTGCCCGACGAGATTCTGCAGGCGGTCGCCGAGGAGAACAACCTCGCCGAGACCGCCTTCACCGTGCCGGCGGCGGACGGCGAGGCCGATTACGATCTGCGCTGGTTCACGCCGACCACCGAGGTCGCCTTGTGCGGCCACGCGACGCTGGCGAGCGGGTTCGTGCTGATCGAGGGCGAGGAGATCCGCTTCCGGACGCGCAAGGCGGGCATTTTGAAGGTCCGTCGCAGTGGCGACGCCCTGGAGCTCGACTTGCCCGTGACCCTGGTCCGTGCGGCCGAAGATCCGGCGCTTCTCGAAGCGCTCGGCACGACCGACGCCCGGGTTTTCGCTTCCTGCCGGGGTGCCGAGGCGACCTCGATCGTGCTGGTCGCGGACGAGGCCGCGGTCCGCGCCTGCGCGCCCGACATGCGCGCCTTGCGCGGCATCGACCTGATGGCGATCGTCACCGCGGCCGCCGATCCCGGCCGCGGCTACGACGTCGTCAGCCGCGTCTTCGTCCCCGCCTGGGGAGTCGACGAGGATCCCGTGACCGGCTCCGCCCACGCGGCCCTGGCGCCCTTCTGGGCCGAGCGCCTCGGCCGCGGCCGCTTCACCGCCTTCCAGGCGAGCCGGCGCGGCGGGACGGTCGAGTGCCGCGTCGAGGGCGACCGCGCCGTCCTGGGCGGCCGCTGCGTCAGGGTCATCGAAGGCAGTCTGCGCCTTTGATTCAGCGGCCCGTGACCTGCTTGCCGAGGGTCGCGACGTCGCGGGACAGTTTGAGGACCGCCCGCAGGATCTCCTCGTTGGTCACCGGACTGCCGGCCTTGGACGGGCCCGGCGGCGACGGGGACGGCTCCGGGGGAGGCGGCTTGGGCGCGCCCCCCGGGGCGCCGCCGTCGAGATCGAGGTCGATTCCGAGCCCGCGCAGGATCTCGGTCAGGATTTCCGGATTCTTGCGCAGGTCGATGACGGGGCCGAATTTCCTGATCACCCTCTGGACCAGCGCAGATGTCGGTTTCGAACTCATTTCGCCCTCCTCTCAAATTCCCGCTGACGCACCCAAGTGACGAGAACGAGCTTGCGACCCTCGGCCACCGCCAGGCTGGAATGAAGCTTGGTCCGGTCGTGCGCTCCGTCGTCCTTGAGGTTCCGCCAAGCGGCGAACAGGCCGGCAGCCGGCCGGACGACGAGCCCGAGATGGGGAAAGCAGGTCTCGCCGCCGCGGCGCGGCCTGTTCAGGAAGATCAGCACCGTATGCTCGCGATCGCCTTCCGGGTCGTGGCGCCAGGCGCCGCAGTCGAAATGGGCCTTGAACGTGCCGCCCCGGGAATAGCGCGTCGCCTGCCAATGCTCGCGCCTGCGGCCGAACCCGGGGAGCAGCGGCTCGATCCTCGCCTCGATGCGGCGAAGGCGGCGTGAAAGCTGCGGCGTGAACCAGCTTTCGTCGGTGGTCTCGCTGATCCGGTGGGTACCGATCTCCCCGTCCGAATCCCTTCCCACCACACGGCTCGGATACCAATGCGCGTAAGCCAGCTCCTCGCGAATCGAGGCGCATTCGGGTGGCGACAGGAAGCTCTCGCGGAGCATCAGGCCTTCGCCGCTCATGCGGGCGGCGCGACCAGCGGAATGAGCAGCCGGTCCTCGAAACTCCGGCGGCTCCTCGCCCGCCCCAGTCCGTAGGAGCCCATCAGCCGCCCGGCGAACAGCCGCCGCAGGCGCTCCAGCGACTTCCTCTGCTGCTCTCCCCATCCCGAATGATCGTCCCAATGCGGCGTGCGGGTGCGGCGATCGTAGCAATGCCAGCCGATGACGCGATGAGGGTGATAGAGGTCGTAGCCATGGGTATGGGCGCGCAGGCTCATCGCGACCTCGTCGCCGAGGAAATAAATGCCCGGGTCCCAGCCGAGACGGATGTTGAAGTCGCCGCCGGCGAACAGGAAATGGGCGGACACGAAGTCGCCCCGCTGCGGCCCGGCGAGACCCCGCCAGCCGTGGATCGGATGGCTGGTGAGATGGGTGAGCAGCCCGTCTTCGCGCCGCGCAGGATAGATCCGGTAGGGGCTGCATCGGCGGCCGGCGGGATGGCTCGCCGGGTGGTAAGGCGGCAGATAGGCGGTGATCATCGGCCGCTCGACACCCTGCGCGATCAGGGCGCGATGCATGCCGATCAGCGTCCGGTCCCAACCTGCCGCGAAGCGGTGGTGGGAATCGAGGAACATGGTGTAAGCCTCGCCCTGCCATAGCCGCTGGAGATGGGCGCGCGCCCAGTTGACGCCGCGACTTTCCTGATAGGGGACTTCGATCAGCTCCAGGTTCGGCAGCCGCCGCACCGCGCGCGGCAACTCCTCGCCGTCGGCACGCTGCCAGAAGACCGCGACCCGAAGCCGTCGTGGGTCGGCAGCCTTGTGATAGAGATCGCGCAGCGTCGGCGCCAGCTCGTCGTCACGATAAGCGGGGATCTGGACAAATATCCATGGCTCGGCCGCCGAAGAATCCGCACCGTTCGCCGAAAGCTGTGCCGAAGCCTTCATGTCATCGCCATCCGGTAAGGATCGGTGGACTTCACCTGCGAGTGTATCGGATCGGACACTGGCTCGGCAAGACGGTTAAGCGAGCCATGCGCCTCGCTTGCATCTTTACGTCGTCCGCCCAGATCCGGTTTTCCGGCCGGATTTTCTACGCGGTCTCCAGCTCGGCCGGCGCCGTTTCCTCGATCCAGCCGCCGCCGAGGACGCGGTCGCCCTCGTAGAGCACCGCGGCCTGGCCGGGCGCGACCCCGAACTCCGGGCGCTCGAACCGGATGCTCCGTCCGTCGAAGCCGACCGGCGCCGGCTTCGCCAGCGAGCGGACCTTCGCGCTGAGCCCTTCGCGCTGATCCTCGCCGAGCCAGTTGATCCCGGAGAGCTCGGCCGCGCGCACCGCCAGGGCGCTGCGCGGGCCGGCGACGACGCGGCGGTTTTCCGGCTCGAGGCGGACCACGTAGAGCGGCTCGGCGCGGCCGCCGATCTCGAGCCCGCGCCGCTGGCCCACGGTGAAGTGGATGAGGCCGCGGTGGGCGCCGATGACCCGGCCTTCCGTGTCGACGATCTCGCCGGGCTGCGCAGCTTCGGGGCGCACCTTTTTCACCACCGAGGCATAGTCGCCGTCGGGGACGAAGCAGATGTCCTGGCTGTCGCGTTTGTCGGCGACGACCAGGCCGAGCTCGCGCGCGATCTCGCGCACCCTCGGCTTGGGCAGGCCGCCGAGCGGGAAGCGCAGATAATCGAGCTGCTCGCGCGTGGTCGCGAACAGGAAGTAGCTCTGGTCGCGGGCCGGGTCGGCGGCGCGGTGCAGCTCCGGGCCGTCGGCGCCCTCTATCCGGCGGACATAATGGCCGGTCGCGAGGCAGTCCGCGCCGAGATCGCGGGCGAGCGCGAGCAGATCGGTGAACTTCACCCCCTGGTTGCAGGCGATGCACGGCACCGGCGTGCGGCCGCGCGCATATTCGTCGGCGAATCGCTCGACGACCGAGTCGCGGAACCGGCTCTCATAGTCGAAGACGTAGTGCGCGATGCCCAGCTTCGCCGCCACCTCGCTGGCATCGTAAATGTCCTGGCCGGCGCAGCAGGTCTTCGAGCGGCCGACGGCCTCGCCCTGATCGTAGAGCTGGAGCGTGACCCCGATCGTCTCGGCCCCGCTCCGCGCGGCGATCGCCGCCACGACCGAGCTGTCGACGCCGCCCGACATGGCGACGACGATGCGCGCCCCCGCGAGCGGGCGGCCGAGCTGGAAATCTGCGTCCATTGCGGCGGCTACATAGGCGCTTCGACTCGGATCGTCATCCTGACGAAGGTCAGGGTCCAGGAACGCCGAGCCCGGGGCGATTCCCCGTTCGCTTCCACTCACGGATGCCGGATCAAGTCCGGCATGACGGGGGGAGGCCGCGCTTTTACCGGCTCTTCAGCCTTCCTCGCTAGAAGCGGCGGCGATGGACCTGGCCTTTCTCATGCGCGCCGAACGGATGCTCGCCCGCGAGCCGAAGCCGGCGATCGACCACCATATGCTCGTCGCCGCTCTCGCCGTGCACCAGGCGGCGAGCCCGACCGCCCGCGCCGCCGCCGAGGCGCGCCGCGGCGGCGGCGAGTGGCGCGGGCGTCACCATGCCCTTGCCGAGCTGCTCGCCGGCGGCCCCGTCTGGCGCGAGGCCCGGCGGGCGCAGCGCGGCGCCTTTCACAGCGGCCTTTGCGATGCCGCCGGAAAGGAGCCGTAAACCGGTGTCACCATCCTGTTTACCTTCGCGTTTTAGCCTTCCTTCAACGCTCTCGCGCTACAGCGCACCGATCCGAGGCGCCGCCATCCGGGTTGCGGCGGACTTTTTGAGGACCGAATGATCGAGAACCAGAACATCCGTCCGGCCCAGGTGATCGGACCGCTCGGCGAGCCGCTCACCGTCGAGTCGCTGCCGCCGCCCTCGACGACCCGCTGGGTCGTGCGGCGCAAGGCGGAGGTCGTCTCGGCGGTCAACGGCGGCCTGCTGTCCGTCGACGAGGCGTGCGAGCGCTACAGCCTGACCCTCGAAGAGTTCGCCAGCTGGCAGCGGGCGGTGGACCGGTCCGGAATGCCGGGCCTGCGCGTCACCCGCATCCAGCATTACCGCTCGCTCTACGAGCGCCAGCAGAAATACTGATCCCCCTTCCGCAGCGCGCGCCTGTGTGACACTCTGCGCACCGCCCCCATGGGAGCGGGGCGGGGGGAGAGCGGGGCGTGACCCTGATCATCTGGATCGCGATCGGCGCCGCCGTCGGCTTCGCCGCCGCCTTCGTGCACCGGCTGAAGGCGCTGTGGCCGTTGCTCTTCAACCTGGTCGCCGGGATCGCCGGAGCCATCGGCGGCGGGGTCGCCGAAGGGCGCGGCGCGATCGACGCGGCGCCGTTGGAGACCAACGCACTCATCGTCGCCGCCTGCGGCGCCGTGATCCTGGTCGGGATCCTGAACCTGTTCCTGCGCCGGCCCGCGCCCTGAGACCGCCTATTGAAGCTCGAAGCTGACGGTGAGCGCGACCGAGAGGCGCTGCTCGCCGGGGTCGATGTTCGCCGTCTGCCCGGCCTCGGCGCGGAGCACGGCGACCGGCCGCGGAAACGGCGGCCCCGCCATCCCCGACTCGCTCACCCACAGGATGCGGCGGACCTGCATCCCCAGAGCGCGGGCATAGAGCTCGGCGCGGGCGCGCGCGTTGGCGAGCGCAGCGGTGCGCGCCTCGTCGAGCGCGGTCTCGGGCCGGTCGATCTCGAGCATCGGCCCGCTGATCTGGTTCGCGCCCTGCGCGACCAGCGCGTCGAGGATGCGGCCGGTCTGGGCGATGTCGCGGAAGCGGATGCTGACCTCGTTGGCGGCCTGATAGCCGGTCAGCACCGGGGGCTGATTCTCGGCATAGCGATATTGCGGCTGCAGGCTGAGATTGCTGGTCTGGATGTCGCGGTCGGCCACGCCGGCGCGGCGAAGCGCGTCGCGGACCGCGTTCATCCGCGCCGCGTTGGCCCGGATCGCCTCGGTCGCGGTCGCCGCCTGGGTGATCACGCCGGAGTTGATCCGCGCGATGTCCGGCACCCGCGTCACTTCGCCGGTCGCTACGACGTCGAGGCGGGTGCCGCCGATCTCCTGGGCCGGCGCGGGCTGTCCGGCCGCGGCGGCGGGCAGCGCCAGCGCGAGCAGGGATGCGCTTGCGAGGATCCTGATCATGAACTCACTCCTGACTGAACACGGTAGAGCGCGAGCAGGCCGCGCCGCGCGCCGGTAGACGCGAGCCACGCTGCATCGTTGCTGAACCGGAAGGAGCGCCCGGCGGTTCCGCCGCGGCGCTCCTCGCGATGTCCTCCGCCTACATCCGGTCGCGGCGGCCGGCGACGAGCCTGTAGATGGCCAGGATGATGATCGCGCCGACGATGGCGGCGACCCAGCTCGCGCCGCGGTTCTGCGGGTCGAGGCCGAGCATCTGGCCGAGGAAGCCGGCGAGGACGGCGCCGGCGATGCCGAGTATGATGGTGACGATGCAGCCGCCCGGGTCGCGCCCCGGCATGATCGCCTTGGCGATCAGCCCGGCGATGCCGCCGATGATGATCCACATCAGCCATCCGTGGTCTGTCAGCAGATTCATGCTCTTCCCTCCTCCGGTCCCGTGCGCGGGTTCATTCGCCGTTCAGCGGTGGTATACACGTAACAAGAAATGTACAGGGCGGGTTCCGGCCGGCGGGGGCGGAAGCGAGAATCAAGCTTGAGCGTGGTGACTTATTCGGCTAATACAGCCGGAAGAGGCACGCCTTTGGCATTTTCCGAGTGGGGACGATGAAAGCGATGAACTTCGAAGCCGGCAAGTGGCGCAAGGACGCGCTGGAGACGGTCGTGGTGGACGACGCCGCTCTGGCGCGGCGGCGCCGGCGGCGGATCATCATCGCCGCGATCGTCGTTCTCCTGCTCGTCCTGGTCGTCGCGGCGATGATGATGCGCGGCTCCGGCGCCGCCGACGGCAAGGCGGCGGCCCCCGCCCCGGGCGCGGAGGGCGAGTCCCACCCCGCCGTCAGCGTCATCGTTCCCGGCCGGCAGGACGTCGCCGCCTTGCTGTCCGCGACCGGCTCGCTCGCCGCACGGCGCGATCTTCCGGTCGGCGTGCCCGGCGAGGGCGGGCAGGTGGAGCGCGTGCTGGTCGAGCCCGGCCAGTGGGTCGCCGCCGGCCAGACGCTGGCGGTGATCAACCGCGCGGTGCAGGCGCAGGAGGCGCAGCAGCTCGCCGCCCAGATCGAGGTCGCCCAGGCCGATCTGCGGCTCGCCCAGAACGAGCTCAACCGCGCCCAGGCCCTGGTCTCGCGCGGCTTCGTCTCGGCCGCCGACGTCGACCGCAAGCGCGCGACGCGCGACGCGGCCGCGGCGCGCGTCCGGGTCGCCCAGGCGCAGCTCGGCGCCACCCGCGCCCGCATCGGCCGCCTCGACATACGCGCGCCCGCGGCGGGAGTCGTGCTCAGCCGGGCCGTCGAGGCCGGACAGGTCGTCGGCGGCGGCTCGGGAGCCCTGTTCCGGATCGCCCAGGGCGGCGAGATGGAGCTGCTCGCCCGCCTCCCCCAGGCCGATCTCGCCCGCCTCACCGTCGGGGTCCCGGTCACGGTCACGCCGGTCGGCTCGACGCAAAGCTATCAGGGCAGCATCTGGCAGATCTCGCCGATCATCGATCCGCAGACCCGCCAGGGCATCGCCCGGATCAGCGTCCCCTACAGCCGCGAGCTGCGGCCCGGCGGTTTCGCGGCGGCGGAGATCCGCGCCGGATCGACGACCGCGCCCTTGCTGCCCGAATCGGCGGTGCTGAGCGACCAGCGCGGCAATTACGTCTATATCGTGGGGCCGGACGACAAGGTGGTCCGCCGCGAGGTGCGCGTCGGCGACGTCACCGACCGCGGCGTCCTGATCGCCGAGGGCCTCAACGGGACCGAGCGGATCGTCCAGTCGGCAGGTCCGTTCCTCAGCCCCGGCCAGCGCGTCCGCCCCGAGCCGGCGCGCGCGCCCGGCCGCTAGGATCAGGCGACCATGAACTTCCGCAACATCTCAGCCTGGTCGATCCGCAACCCGGTCCCCTCGATCGTCCTGTTCGTGGCTTTGACGCTGGCCGGGATCGTCTCGTTCATGCGGATGGACGTGCAGAACGATCCCGACATCGACTTTCCGGTCGTCATCGTCGCGGTCTCGCAGCCCGGCGCGGCCCCGAGCGAGCTGGAGACGCAGATAACGCAGCGCGTCGAAGCCGCGGTGCGCTCCGTCCAGGGGATCGACGAGATCAATTCCAACGTCAACGAGGGCAGCTCCACCACCTGGGTGCAGCTCAGCCTCGGCACCCCGATCGATCGTGCGCTGAACGAGATCCGCAGCGCCATCCAGCAGATCCGGGGCGACCTGCCGGAAGGCATTCTCGAGCCGCAGATCTTCAGCGCCACCACCACCGGGGACGACATCGCCAGCTTCGCGGTCATCTCGACCGGCATGTCGCTCGAGCAATTGAGCTGGTTCGTCGACAATACGGTCGCCAAGGAGCTGCTCTCGGTGCCCGGCCTGGCCGCGGTCGACCGCACCGGCGGCGTGTCGCGCGAGATCCGGGTGATCCTCGATCCCGCCAAGCTGCAGTCGCTCGGCATCACGGCCAGCCAGGTGAACCAGCAGCTGCGCGCCACCAACGTCAACGCGGCCGGCGGCCGCGCCGAGATCGCCGGCTCGGAGCAGTCGGTGCGCGTGCTCGGCAACGCCGCCGACGCCTATCGCCTCGGCCAGACCCAGATCGCGATCGGCGGCGGCCGCACCGTCCAGCTCGCCGACATCGCGGAAGTGCGCGACCTGTATGCCGAGCAGCGCTTCTACGCGACGCAGAACGGCCAGCAGGTGCTCGCCTTCTCGTTCCAGCGCGCGAAGAACGAGTCCGACCTCACCGTCTTCAACGGCGCGCTCGAACGGCTGCGCGCGATCGAGGCGCGCCGGCCCGGCATCCATTTCGTGGAGCTGTTCAACTCGGTCGAATATACCGAAGGGCAATATCACAGTGCAATGGAGGCGCTACTCGAAGGCGCGGCGCTCGCCGTGCTTGTGGTGTTTCTGTTTCTTCGCGACTGGCGGGCGACCCTGATCTCGGCGATCGCCATCCCGCTCTCGGCGATCCCGACCTTCTGGTTCATGGACCTGATGGGCTTCACGCTGAACAGCCTCACCTTGCTCGCCCTGAGCCTGGTCGCCGGCGTTCTGGTCGACGACGCGATCGTCGAGATCGAGAACATCGTCCGGCACATGCGCATGGGCAAGACCGCCTATCAGGCGGCGATCGAGGCCGCCGACGAGATCGGCCTCGCCGTCGTCGGCACCACCTTCTCGATCGTCGCGGTGTTCCTCCCGGTCGGGCTGATGCCCGGAGTCTCGGGCGCCTTCTTCAAGAATTTCGGCTTCACCGTGGTGGTGGCGGTGCTGATCAGCCTCGCCGTCGCGCGCCTGATCACGCCGATGGTCGCGGCTTACTTCCTGAAAGCCAAGGGGCAGGAGAAGCATGGCGAGAGCTGGCTGATGGACCGCTACATGTCCACCCTAGCCTGGACGCTGCGTCATCGCTGGGTGACCGTGGTGGGCGGGTTCGTGTCGCTGCTGCTGACCGTGCTCTGCTTCATGATGCTGCCGCAGACCTTCTTCCCGGACCTCGATGTCGACGAATCGAGCGTCTCGATCGAGATGGCGCCGGGGACCACCGTCGCCCAGACCGGCGCGGTGACCCGCCAGGTCGAGGCGGTGCTTCGCCGCGCGCCGGAGGTGGAATCCGTCTTCTCGCGGGTCCGCGTCGGCTCGGCGACGGTCGACGTCAGCCTCAAGGAAGATCGCGAGCGCAGCAGCATCGAGTTCGAGCGCGCGCTGGCCCCGGCGCTGAACCGGATCGCGGACGCACGCGTCTCCTTCCGGTCGCAGAATGGCGGCGGCCGCGATCTGATGATCAATCTCGGCGGCGACGACCCGGCGGTGATGATGGCGACGGCGAACCGGCTGGTCGAGGAAATGTCGCGCCTGCCGCAGCTGGTCGCGCCGCGGGTGAGCGGCGACCTCCAGCGGCCCGAGATCACGATCCGGCCCCGGCTCGACCTCGCCGCCGAGCTCGGAGTCACCACCCAGGCGCTGAGCCAGGCGATCCGGATCGCGACCCTGGGCGAGATCGAGCAGAACAGCGCCCGCTTCTCCCTGAGCGACCGCCAGATCCCGATCCGCGTCTCGCTGAACGAGAATGCGCGGCAGCGCCTGTCGACGATCGAGAATCTGCCCGTCCCGACCACTACCGGCGGCTCGGTGCCGCTCAAGGTCGTCGCCGAGATCGGCTTCGGCTCGGGCCCGACCCGGATCGAGCGCAGCAACCAGCTCCGCCGCGTCACCATCGGCGCCGACCTCGCGCCCGGCATGGTGAGCGGCGAGGCCTATCGCTTGATCCACCAGCTGCCGACGATGACCAACCTGCCGGCCGGCGTGCGCGAGATCGTGCTCGGGCCGAACAAGTGGCAGCAGGAGATGATCAGCAACTTCCTGATCGCCCTCGTCTCGGGCATCTTCCTCGTCTTCGCGGTGCTGATGCTGCTCTACCAGCGCGTGCTGCCGCCGTTCGTGAACATGGGATCGCTGCTGCTCGCGCCTCTCGGCGGGCTGATCGCGCTGATGCTCTGCGGCATGGCGGTATCGATGCCGGTCTATATCGGCCTCCTCATGCTGCTCGGGATCGTCGCCAAGAACTCGATCCTGCTGATCGATTTCGCGCTGGAGGAAATGGGCAAGGGCGTGCCCAAGTTCGACGCGATCATGGACGCCGGCCACAAGCGCGCCCAGCCGATCGTGATGACCACCGTGGCGATGACGGCCGGCATGGTGCCCACGGCGATTTCGCTGAACGGCGACGCCGCCTGGCGCCAGCCGATGGGCGTGGTCGTGATCGGCGGGCTGATCCTCTCGACCCTGCTGACCCTGGTGCTCGTGCCCGGCACGTTCAGCCTCGCGCTCGGCGTCGAGGAGCGGATGGGGCCGCGCTTCCGGCGCTGGTTCACGACCGGCGGCAAGGAGGCGCGCCCGCCGACGCTGGTCCAGCCGGCCGAGTGACCGGCGCGTTTTGAACTGGAAGCGCCTGCCGTCTATTGAGGCGGCATGAGCTTAGGCGAACGCAGCGGCCTCGCCCGCTTCAGGGTTCCGTTCAATCCGGCCCAGAAAGGCGCCCGCGGCATGCGCGTGCTCGCGACCGCCATGCTCGCCGGAATGGCCGCGATCTTCGTCGCCGCCACCCATCTCGACGACGTTCACCCTGCCTGGGGCTTCGTCCGCGCCTTCGCCGAGGCCGCGATGGTGGGCGGCATCGCCGACTGGTTCGCGGTCACGGCCCTGTTCCGGCACCCGCTCGGCCTGCCGATCCCCCACACCGCCATCATCCCGCGCAACAAGGACCGGATCGGCGACACGCTCGCTTCCTTCCTGCGCGACAATTTCCTGACGCCTTCCGTGGTGGCGCGGCGGATGCGCGGCGTCGACGTCGCCGGCGCCGCCGGCCGCTTTCTCGCTTCGCCGCCCGTCGGCGGTCGCCTGCGCGAAGGCGCCTCGCGGCTGATCGCCGACATCCTCCAGGCGCTCGACCGCGAGCGGCTCGGCGGGATGGTCAAGGCGGCCGTCGCCCAGCGCCTGCACGCGCTCGAAATCTCGCCCGTCGCCGGCCGCTCGCTCGAGGCCGCGATCGGCGAGGACCGCCACGTGCCGATCATGGACGCGATCGTCACCTGGACCGGCAGGACGCTCGACGCCAACGAGGATCTGATCCGCGCGATGGTGCACGAGCGGGCGGGCTGGATCGTCCGCATGGCCGGCCTCGACGAGAAGCTCGCCGACAAGATCGTCGACGGCCTCCGAAAGCTCACCATCGACATGGCGATGGACGAGAAGCATCCGCTCCGGGCGAAAGCGGAGGAGGGCCTGGGGCGGCTCGCCTGGAGCCTCCAGCACGACCCCGACACCCGCGGCAAGGTCGAGGCATGGAAGAACGAATTGATCGCGAACCAGGCCGTGACCGACTGGGTCGAAGGCCTCTGGGAAAATACCCGCGCCGGCATGCTGCGCGCCGCCCGCGACCCGGGTGCCGCGATGGCCGGGCGGTTCGGCGAGGCGCTGCAGCAATTGGGCGAGACGCTGCAGCAGGATCCGCATCTCGGCCATGCGATCAACCAGTTCGCCCGCCGCGCCGTCGTCGGCGCGGTCGCCTCCTACGGCAGCGGCATCGTCACCCTCGTGTCCGAGACCGTGCGCTCCTGGGACGCGCGCACGGTCACCGACCGCCTCGAGGCCGCGGTCGGACGCGATCTTCAATATATCAGGATCAACGGGACGCTGGTCGGCGGCCTCGTCGGCCTGGTCATCCACACGGTCGAGACGCTCGCCTGAGCCGGACTGTGCCGGTGCTCAGGGCCCCGGCGCGCCCAGCGCCTCGTCGAGCAGCCGCGCCAGCCTGAGGCCGCCGCGGGCCACCTGGCGGCGCATGGTCGGGATGAGCGCGCGGACCTGATCTTCCCGCAGGACCGGGCGCTCGGCCGGGACCGGCGCGCAGGGGTCGGGAAGCACCGCCGCGTAGGCGAAATCGTGCGCCACCTGCCAGCTCTCGCGGGCCCAGGCCGCGACGTCGCCCTGGCGAGCCGCGACGCGCTCGGCTTGCGGCATTTCAGCCAGCAAGCCGGCCGCTCCGCCGAGCGGAGTCGAGATCGCCCGCTCGGCGAGATAGCCGTCCCAGACGGTGTGGAGGTTCGTCCGTCCGGCGATCAGCCCGTAGGACGCCGCGAAGCGGTTGCCGCCGAGGTCGCCGCGATCGCCGGCGTGGAGCGGCTGGTGGAGGTCGCCCATGAAATGGACGAGGAAGGCCAGAGCCATCACCCGCTCGCGCACCGGCAGGCCGCGGTCGGCGAGCAAACGTGCGTTGCGCTCGATCTGCGCGGAAACGCAATTGCCGTCGCGGCAGGCGCTCTCCTGGTCGAACGGCCGGCAGACGTCGACATTCTGATAATGCCAGGAGGCGGCGTAGCTGAAGCGGTCGGGCAGCTGCTTGATGCAGTCGGGCCAGACCGACGCCTCCTCGATCGTCCGAGCCGGGCAGGTCGGCGTGTCGAGCAGGGCCGATCGGGCGAGCAGCCGGCGGATCTCGCTTTTCGTCGCCGGCGAGACGTTCATCTCGGCGATCGTCGCCACCGTCTCGTGGCCATATTCCCAGAAGGCCGCGGCGGGCGCGGGCAGGAGCAGGAGCGCGAGCGCTGCCAGCCGCTTGCCGAGGCTCAGCATTCCTCGTCCCCGTAAATGGCGATGCTGCGCCCCGCGGCACTCGCGAGGCCGCGGGACATGCCCGCCGAGTTG
>JAXDPC010000312.1:0-8597 GCA_034668525.1 Sphingomonadales bacterium | reverse complement strand
CGTCGAGAGCGTCCGCGCCTTCCGCGACGGCGCCCCCGCCAAGCTCGCCGAGGAGATCCGAGCCTTCACCACCCAGGAGGTGATGCACAGCCGCGAGCACGTCCAGTTCAACCGCCGCGCCCACGAGGCGGGCTACGACATGGCGCCGCTCGAGGAGCGGGTCGACGCGCGCCTCGCGATCGTCCGCGCCAGGCATCCGATCGCCTGCCTGGCCGCGACCATGGCGCTCGAGCATTTCACCGCCATCCTCGCCCACGAATTGCTCTCTGATCCGCGCCACCTCGCCGGGGCCGACGCCGAGACGGCGGCGATGTGGCGCTGGCACGCGATCGAGGAGATCGAGCATAAGGGCGTCGCCTACGACACCTGGCTGCATGCCACCCGCGACTGGCCGCGCTTCAAGCGCTGGAAGGTCAAGGCCAAGGTGATGCTGCTGGTGACGAAGAATTTCGTCGTCGACCGGACCAGGGGGACGCTGGACCTGCTTGCCCAGGACGGCATCGCCGGGCCGCGCGCCTGGGCCCGCTTCTTCTGGTTCGCCTGGGTCCGCCCCGGCGTGCTGCGCCGCATCCTTCGCGCCTGGGCGAGCTTCT
Organism: Sphingomonadales bacterium; assembly: GCA_034668525.1. Lineage (GTDB taxonomy): Bacteria > Pseudomonadota > Alphaproteobacteria > Sphingomonadales > Sphingomonadaceae > Allosphingosinicella. Next base: position 8,004 of record JAXDPC010000312.1, on the reverse strand, counting down.
TCATGCCCGGCTTTCACCCCTGGAAGCACGACGACCGCGCCCTCATCGCGGCGGAAGAGAAGAGGCTCGGGGAGACTTACGTCTAACTCAAAACCTCCGACCCAGTGGATTCTTTAGGGTTATTGGATTTAACTTTACGACTGCCGCCTGCTGCCGTAAACAGACTTAATGAACGAGCCTGCTCAAGAAGGGGCAGGGGCCGTCCCGGCAACACCCTTTTATTCGACCCATGTCGATTATAGCAGCCTCGTAGCTGGAGCCCACCGTCGGCGAGTTACCCCGATAGGCGCACCCGCGCTGACTCGTCACCTCGTCTTCTGGAATCCGATAGATCGACCGGAGCCGAACGTCAGCGGGGGGTCCACCGACTGGACGCGGCTCGAGGAGGTGCGAATCCTGACCCGGAAGGTCCAGGCTGACCGTTTGGTAGGCGCCATCTACGGCAACCTGGTGGACCGGAAGCGCGAGGGGAAAATATCGCGCTTGCGCATGGTCCAGTCGGCCCGCGAGGCCGGCGAGGAACCCGTACCGCTGTTTCGCGTGTGGATGTCCGAAATTGACGGTAGTTTCCGCCAGAAGCCGCCGCATGCGCCAGCGTCAGATTCCTATCGCGCCATCAAAATCTACTTCGATTGGCAGGGTTTGCCGACGGTTCTCAGCATGGAACTGAATGCCGAGTTCCTCACGCTGACGACCATTATAGACCTTTCTCAGCCCGAACAGGCTGTCTGGCACCCCTCAACGGTTGCCGATCCCTGCTTTTCAGACCTGACGCGACACCTTAACGAGGTGGGGAGGCTTTACTCAGCGGGTGCGACCGACCCCGACGATTGGTGCGAGGCCCACAAATTCATTTATTACGACGTTTGGGATCGCTTCGAGGAAATCCTGTTCGCGGCACCAGGCATCGATAGCCTAAAAAAAACACGTGGAGTTGCGCACCCCACGAGATTCATCGATTTTCGGGGCCTGCTTCTGGCCGTCGATCCTACAGCGACACCTGACGCGGAGGAGGCGGATTGGATCGGGTCGGCTCGCTTGCGAGCGCCATTCAGCCGTCGTTCTCAGCCCGGGACCGGCAATGAACGCAAGGCATGCTGCACGACCGCCGATTTCGACCGGATTTGGCCGTTCCTGAAGAGCGGCTTTGACGACAAGATTACGGAATTCACGCTTAGCCGCTATCTCGGCCGGCGCGCTTTCTTCGCAACGGCTTTGGCCGAGCAGCCCGATATGGTGGGCAAGCCCGGCACGGGGCCGCTTTGCTATCTCGTTCTCGAAGACACCCTCAACGCCTGGCAGCTTGGACGACTTGTGTACCGCATTCATCGGGGCGGCACAGCGCGCGTCGCGGCGATGATGCATTTCAAGGATATCCAAAACGCAGACGGCATCTTGGCGCGCGTGGAGCACAAGCTCCAGGAAAGCCTGCGCAACGCGACGCCCTTGCGCGAACAGGACGAAGACAAGGAACATAATGCGCGCGAAAGCCTGCGCGAGGATAATGACACTGTCGAGGCGATGCTGGCCGGAATTTCCGATACGCTGGAGCTAGACGGCTCGCTCGACTTCCGGATTGAACGTTCACGTTACTATGTGAGTCAGTTCGAGCGAATTACGAGATCGCTTCGTATCACCCGGGTCCAAGGCTTCCAAACCTACGTCGAGTTTGTCGGTCAAAGGCTTGGCCCCGTCTTCGACTATATCGACCGCGTCGGCCACAGATATGCCCGCGTCCAAAGCGACCGCGGGCTGCTTTTGCGCCGCCTTCTAACTCTGGAAGCCTTGTACGAGGAACGCTTCATCTCAAGAGCGCAGCGTGTGGCTGACGGTGCGCTCTACGGCATCTTGGGTCCCTATTATCTGATCAGCATCATTGAGCATTCGGAGTGGCTAAACTCCGAATATCTGTGGCGGACGGGCTTGGCGTATTCGGGATTTTATCTCATTTTTTTGGCGTTGAAACCCAAACGGCCTGTCGGGTCCCCGCGGGGGTGGCTCGCGCGGGTCCGGGCAAATTCGCCCGCCCAAGTCTGGGTTCGGCTCCTCGTCTCGTTGGGGCTCGCGGTTGCGGGGGTAACGCTCTGGTATTCCGCACAGGCGGACGGATGGCGATCGATCTTGCGGGTCGAAGATAGTGATGCTCACGCCAAACCGGATGGCGGCTCGGGCGAAAAGTCCAAGGAGAGCACTACGCAGGCCGGGACAGCGCGCCAATAGTCGTCTGTCCCGCGCCGGCTAGGCCAGCGCGGGGCCGGTCAGGCCGCCATCATTCGACAGGAGACCGGGGCGGCCTCCGCGTCGGAGTTCGCGTCGGCGAGGTCGAGCACGACCTCGCGGCAGGGCGCGATCTCGCCGCGGCCGGCGCTGTAGCGGGGGACGATCGCGCCGGTGGGGCGGAAGCCGAGCTTATCGAGCACCCGCCCGGAGGCGGGATTGTCGAGGAAATGGCCCGCCTCGATCCGCCTGAGGCGCAGGCTCTCTCGCGCGGCGGCGAGCACCGCGCGTCCGGCCTCGGTCGCGTAGCCGCGGCCCCAATGGCGAAGCGTCAACCAGTAGCCGAGCTCGGTGCCGCCGCGTGGCGTCCGCGCGAGCCCGATGCCGCCGATCAGCTCGGGCGCCGCTTGGGTCCTCAGAAAAATCAGCATCGCCGGCTCGGCGGGGCTGCGCTCGCGCGCGAGAAAGGACTCAGCGTCGGCCGGCGCATAGGGCCACGGCGCTTGGGCGAGGTTGCGGACGATGCGCTCGTCGGCGATCGCGCGGTGAAGCGCCGGCGCGTCCTCGATCCAGCCGGGCCGCAGCAAGAGTCTTTCGGTCCTCGCGAACATGTCTCTTCCCCTTCACACCCCGCCTCCAGGCGGGAGAGTTTCGAGGGAGAAACGAAAAAAGGAGAGAAACCCGGCGGCTCCTCTCCCTCGAATTCGGTTCTCATACTGAGACCTGGAGCCGCCCCTCCGGGGGACGGCCCTTTATCGACCGTCCCTATTCTGCCGCCGGTTGCGCCGGGATATGCATGTCGACGCACACATATTTGCGGCCGAGCTTCCCGTCGCGAAACGAGACTCGGCCGTCGGTAAGCGCAAAGAGAGTATGGTCCTTGCCGATGCCGACGCCCGCGCCCGGATACCATTTGGTCCCGCGCTGACGCACGATGATGTTGCCGGCGAGCACGGCTTCGCCGACGAACTTCTTCACGCCGAGGCGACGGCCCGCGCTGTCGCGGCCGTTGCGTGAGGATCCGCCTGCTTTCTTATGTGCCATGACTCAGCTCTAATTCTCTAAGGGTTTACGCGTCTTTACCAGCGGCGGGCTTCTTGGTCGAAGCCTTTTTCGCGGGCTTGGGGCTGTCCGTCATCTCGCTCGCCGTCGGCTCCGACTTGACCGGCGCGGCGGGCTTGGGCGCGGCTTTCGCCTTCGCCGGCTTCGGTGCAGCGGAAGCGGGAGCGTCGGCCGCGGCAGGGGCCGAAGCGGCCTCTGCTGCGGGAGCTTCCGTCTTGGCGGCCTTCCTGGGCTTCTCCGCCTTCTGCTCGCCGATCGCGACGATGCGCAGGATCGTGTGCTGCTGCCTGTGGCCCTTCTTGCGCCGGTAATTGTGGCGGCGGCGCTTCTTGAAGACGATGACCTTGTCGGCCTTCGCCTGGGCGATGATCTCGGCCGAGACGGTGAGCCCGTCGGTCGGCTTCAGCTCCGAGCCTTCCCCGGCGAGCAGGACGTCGCCCAGCGAGATCGTGTCGCCGGCTTCCCCGGCGAGCTTCTCGACGACGATCTTGTCTCCTGCGGCGACGCGATACTGCTTGCCGCCCGTGCGCACGACTGCGAACATGGCTTTTTCCAAATCTTTCAAGTGCTTATCCGCGCGAAGAAAGACCGTGAAAGCCGAGGCTCCACGCGGAAAAGTGGCTGCTACAGAGGGGGTGGCGTCCTGTCAACCAAGAGGTCATTCCCGTCATGCCGGCGAAGGCCGGCATCTCAGGACAGAAACGCTCAGGAGGTCGCACCGGGATCCCGGCCTGCGGGCCCCGTCAAAGTACTACGTTGATGGGGTCCCTCCCGGGATGACGGCCTGTCGGGACCGTCAGTGGCGATGGACCGGCTTGAGGCGGTAACGGCCGCCCGAAAAGGCGTCGAACAGGCCCGAAATGGCGGGATGGTCGACCGGCTCCTCGGTCTCGTCCGGCAGCAGATTCTGCTGGCTGACATAAGCGATGTAGCTCGATTCCCCGTTCTCGGCGAGCAGGTGGTAGAAGGGCTGGTCCCGGGGCGGACGGATGTCCTCGGGGATCGCCTCATACCATTCCTCGGTGTTCGCGAAGACCGGATCGACGTCGAAGACCACGCCTCGGAAATCGAACAGGCGGTGCTTGACCACCTCGCCGATCGCGAAGCTCGCCTGGGCGACCGGCGGCGCGGCCGACGGCATGCCAGGCGCCGGGGAAATGTCGAAGAAGCTGCTGGGTCTGTCCATCCTCCTTCCTATGTAGGGCATCCCCGGACGGAGGCAAGCGAGACGGCTGCCGCGTAGGACATGCTTGGCAAGCTCGGAGGCTTTCGTTAAGGCGCGCGGCCTGTCGACCAGCCCCGCCGATACGGGGACCATGCGGAGAGGTGCCGGAGCGGTCGAACGGGGCGGTCTCGAAAACCGTTGTGCCCTTACGGGTACCGAGGGTTCGAATCCCTCCCTCTCCGCCATTCGCTTCGCCGACGCCGTCTCGTTGCGGACGCGCGCCGATTCTGGCACCCTGAGACCGGCCGGCCGCCGTGGCGGGGGATGCCCGAGGGTTGGCCTGGGGGGTGGACCATGGCCGAGGCGGCGCCGGGGGGGCTGCGCTACAAGGCGTTCCTGAGCTACAGCCACAAGGATAGCGCGGCGGCGGCGCGTCTTCACCGTCGCCTCGAAAGCTACCGGCTGCCGAAGCGGCTCGTCGGCCGCGACACGGAGCGGGGCCCGGTGCCGGCGCGGCTCGCGCCGATCTTCCGGGACCGCGACGAGCTTCCCGCCGTCGCCGACCTCAGCGAGACCGTGCGCAGCGCGCTCGCCCAATCGGGGGCGCTTATCGTCATTTGCTCGCCAGCCGGGGCGGCTTCGCTTTGGGTCGCGGAGGAAATCCGCGTCTTTCGCGCGCTGCATCCGGAGCGGCCGGTGCTTGCCGCCGTCATTGCCGGCGAGCCGGGCGACTGCTTCCCGGAATCGCTGCGGGCGGTTGGCTCCCACGGGAGCGGCCACGAGCCGCTCGCCGCGGACTTTCGGCCCGAGGCGGACGGCGAACGCCTCGGCCTGCTCAAGCTGGTCGCCGGCCTCACCGGCGTGGGCCTCGACGATCTCGTCCAGCGCGATGCCAGCCGGAGAATCCGCCGCGTGACGGCGGTCACGGCCATGGCCCTGGCGGCGATGCTAATCATGGCGGTGTTGACCGTGGTTGCGCTCGGCGCCCGCAGGGAAGCCGAGCGCCAGCGGGGCGAAGCGGAAGGATTGATCGAGTTCATGCTGACCGATCTGAGAAGAGAATTGAAAGGGGTGACCACGCTCAAGGTCCTCACCACGGTCAACCGGCGCGCGCTGCGCTATTACGGCGACCGTCAGGACCTCGACAATCTCTCCGACGATTCGCTGGAGCGGCGCGCGCGGATTCTCCACGCAATGGGCGCCGACGAGCTCGATCGCGCCAATCTCGGCGACGCCCTCTCCGCGTTCAGGCAGGCGCATCGCGCGACCGGCGAGCAACTGCAGAGGGACCCGTCGAATCCGGACCGCATCTTCGCCCATGCCCAGAGCGAATATTGGCTGGGCCGCGTCGACGAGCAGCGGGGAAACTATCGCGCGGCGGTCCCGGCTTACCGCCATTACCAGCGCCTGGCGCAGCAACTGATGGCGCGCGCGCCCGGCACCGCCAGGTCGCTGGGGGAAATCGGCTTCTCCGAGACGAATCTCGGTATCGTCAATTACGAGGGCTTCGATCGGCCGTGGCAGGCGCGTGTCCATTTTGAAAACGCGCTCCGCGCCTTTCTGCGTGCGGAGCAGCTAGAGCCCGGCGACCGTGGCTGGATTTCGCAAGTCGCGAACGTTCACGCCTGGCTTGCCGACGCATTGCTGGCGGAGCGGCGATTTCTGGAGGCCCGGGCGCATCGGATCGAAGTGCAGAGGCTCACGCGGCGCCTGCTGAGGGCGGAACCCGGCAATCGGGATCATCTGTATACGCTCATCGTCAGCGACCGGGCGCTCGCACGCATTGCACTGGAGTTGCATGAGTTAGGGGACGCCGCGGCATTGCTGGCGCAATCGCAGGCGCGAATCATGCAGCTGCTTCGCGCCGATGCGGACAACATGGTTTGGCGGGAACAGGCGGTGCGCATCAACGTCGATTTCGCACGCCTCCTCATAGTGCGAGGGCAATTCGCCAGGGCGAGGGCCTCCTTGGCCGAGGCAACGCGCCTGATCCGCGAAGCCGACAGGCGTGGCGCGGATCCCTTCGCCGCACGCCGAGACCTGCTGCGCGACATCGATCGCCTCGAAGATGACATTGACCGGAACCACAGGGAGACTGAAAATGGAATTTAGCCTCGATCTGTCGCGGGCCTTCAAGGTCCCCCTCCCGGTTCTCTCCGGCTCCGTCGGCCACGGGGCTTCCATCCGAACCGACAAACTGAGCCTGGGCGGGACCTACCAGCTCCCTGCGCACCTCTACGTGCTGTACATTTCGATGGCGCCCGAGGGAAAGCTCATCGTGCGCCATGTCCAGGATGATATCACGCCGTCCGACATCGATGCGGCGGAGGACAGGCTGATCGCAGCGGCCATGCAGGCCACCGCTCCGGCAGGCACCCTCGACAGCATAAAATTCACAGAGCCGTCTTATTTTACGATAGTCCTGGATGTCGCCGATTGGGATTTTTATTATCCAGCGCCATCCAATCCGACGCCTGATGCGGGCCTCATGCACGATCCAATCGCCTTTCTGGAAAAGAAGACGATTTTGATCGAGCTTCCCGTCGGCAGCGATAATTGGGTCAAGATCGAGCGAGCCTTCAGTAAGAACTACACGTTCTTCAACGCGCAGCCGCTCGAAAAGCAGGTCGGCGCCACCCGGCGTAAGGCGGTCCGCTGCATCAATTTCCTTACGAAGAACGATAATGGCGACCCGCTCGATATGTGCGCCACCCAGGATTTCGGCTTCAACATATTGGTCCAGGTCCCTCTCGTTCAGGGCGGAGTGGACAAGGTCACTCTGCTCATCGATCCGAGCAGCCAGAATCAGGGTCCGCCTCCGCCTCCAACGCCGGCTCCGCCGTTCGTCCCGCCTAGCCCGGTTGTCGCATAGATGGACTCGTCCAGCGCCGGTCGGTGCGGCCGCTGTCCTTGATCTGGAATGGGATGCGTGATCTCATCATGAGCCCATGGCAGCCGTGACGCAGCTCACCGAAATCCTGGCCCTCGCGCGCGCCGGCGCGCTGGAGCAGGCCTGGCATGCGTTCGCGAGGGCGGGCTATGAGCGCGCCGACGAGCCGGCCGCGCTGACGGTCAAGGCTCGGCTCCTCAAGGACCGAGCGGGGCGGGCCGCGGGCGTCGAGCGACGACGTCTCTATCTCGATGCGGCCCACGCCTACCGTCGCGCGTCGGAGCTGCGGCCCGGAACCTATCCGCTGATCAATGCGGCGACGCTGCTGCTGCTCTCCGGCGACCGCGACAGCGCCGAGACCCTCGCCGCGGAGGTTCTCGACCGCATCGAGCGCGAGCCCGCCGAGCCCGAGACCCCTTATTGGCTGGCCGCGACGAGAGCCGAGGCGCTGTTGCTCGCCGGGCGCGGCAGCGAGGCGCGGGAAGCCCTGGCCGAAGCCCTGGCCGCGGCGCCGCGGGCCTGGGAAGATCATGCCTCGACGCTGCGGCAATTCCTGCTCATCCACGAAGCGCTCGGCGAGGATGCAGCATGGCTGGAGATGCTGCGTCCGCCGCGTTCGCTCCACTTTTCGGGACGGATCGGGCTCGCGGCGGCGGCCGCGGCAGAGGCG
>JAXDPC010000311.1:0-6888 GCA_034668525.1 Sphingomonadales bacterium | reverse complement strand
ATTCTCGATCTGCTCGTCGGGGGCGAGCTCGACCGTGAGCTGATAGCCCGGCGCGACTTCGAGCGTCACCACCTGGTCGCGGACATAGTCGACGGTCTGCAGCCGCCGGTCGCCGTCGCCCGGCTGCGGGCGCACCTGCGCCGCCGCCGGGGTCAGGGCGAGCAGCGCCGCCGCAACAGCCAGACCCGCCCTCCTCACAGCTCCTGCTCCGGCTCGACGCGCTGCGGCGGCCGCTGCGCCGGCGCCGGCTGCGGGGCGGGGGGCACCACCCTGGCCGGCGCCTGGCCGGGCGCGGGCATCTGCTGCATGTTCGGGTTGACCGTCTGGCCCTGCTGGACGGGGGGAGCCAGCGCCTCCTGGTCGCGGCGGTAGCGCACCACCTGGAAACCCAGCGGATTCTCGAACCGGTCCTCCTGGCGCACCGGCGCGCCGGAGAAGCGGTAGCGCATCACCGCGACATAGGCGCCGATCGGGGTCGTCTGCCCGTCCGGACGGCGAAGCCGCGTCTCGAAGCGGACCATGGCGACATTGCGGGCGACCGGGGAGACGCTCTTCACCTGCGTCTCGACGACCGCGCCCTGCGGATAGCGGTTGAGCGGGCTCTCCGGATTCGAGGCCTGCATCGTCGCGATATATTGCGTCCGCGCCGCCTCCGCCGACCATAAGGTGACGTCGCGATAATTGGCCTGGACCTGGTCCGCGTCGAAGCCTTCCCGCTTCACCACATATTGGACCAGGAAGGATTGGGTCAGCGCGGTGTCGCCCGAGACCTGCTGCGCTTCGAGCGGACGCACCGCCTGGACGAAGCCGGTGTGGCGGTCGACCAGCAAGGTGTAGGGCGCGACCGTCTTGAGCGGAGTCAGCAGGATCAGCGCGCCCGCCTCGAGCAACGCGATCGCGGCGGCGACTCCGGCGACGATCCAGGCGACCTTGCGGGACTTCCTGAGCTCTTCCTGGCGGTCGCTCGCCCAGCTCTCCGCCTCGCGATAATAGCCTTCCAGAGTCTCTCGCGACCGCTTGTTCATGACCTGCGGTCCCGTCTGATGGCGCCGCCCGAGACGCGGCCGCGAGTGCGGCGGGGCCCGCTCTGGCCGAGCGGAACGGCGCTTTGCACGGGTGCGTCACGGGAAGTGGAGGAAGCGGAAGGCGCCGCCGGCGTCAGCCGCGCGGAGGGCGGCGGCGGCGCGAACGCCTCGCGGCGCTGGCTGGCGGCGACCGCTTCGGCGATGGCCACGGCGCGGGCCCGCTCGGCCGGCACGGCGGCCGGCTCGGCGCGGGCGCCGGCGAGGGCGGGCACCGGCGCCGGCGCGCGCACCACGTCGGCGAAGCGGTTGGAGACGAGGCGCAGCGCCTGCGGGATGCGGAAGCCGTAGGCGACCCGCGCCGTCGCGATCAGCACCGCGATCAGCACGATCGCGAAAACGAGGTTCATCACCAGCAGTTCGATCGGCACGCTCGGCGTCGGGATCATCGCCCGGCGGGTGGCGATCACGGTCGCCATCCAGGGCTCCATCATCGAGAGCTGGACGCCGAGCACGATCGAGGTCGCCACCGCCCCGAAAGCGGCGCCGGCCAGGGCGCGCACCCAGCCTTCGAACAGTCCGCGGGTCGCGTCGAAGAGAAGGAAGATGGCGAACAGCGGCCCGAGCGCAAGCAGAAGGCCGGCAATCAGCCGCACCGACGCATAGGCCGCGATCGCGCCGGTCAGATAGAGCGTCCGGGCCTGGCCCAGCACCTTCGCTTCCTCGGCCGGGTTCCAGCGCGGGCGTTGCTGGAGCTGCTGCAGGCGCTGCATCTCCTGCTGCTGCTGGGCCGGGGTGAGCGCTGCCGTCGGGCCGACCATCTCGTCGCTGTTCGGCGGGCGGCCGGCGCCGAGGACCAGCAGCTCCGCCAGGAGATTGTCGACACCCTGCAGCCGCGCGCTGATGCCGCCCTCCGAGCCGGGCAGCGCCGCCGGCCGGCCGATGCTGCCCGCGAGCTCGGCGGGTCCGCGCAGGGCAACGTCGTAGACGATGGTGCGGAAGGCGGGCCAACTCGTCGCCAGGGCCATCACCGCGCCGATCTTGACCGCGGTCAGCACGAGCCCCCGCGCATCCGGCACCTCGCCGTACATCAGCCGGTAGCCGAACAGGCCGACGAAAATGGTGAGCACCCCGGCGAGCGCGAGCGAGACCGCTGAGCCGGGCGCGGCGAGCGCGGACCATCCGCCCTGGCCGATGGTCTGCGCCTGGCAGTCGACCATCGTCAGCACCCGGTGCAGGAACTCGCCTCCGGGCTGGAAGACGGGGCAGGCGCCGACCATCAGGCGCGCTCCAGCAGACGCGGGATCCAGCTGGTGGGATCGTCGCCGCTTTCGGCGCGGATCTCGTCGAGCAGGCGCACGGTGCGCTCGCGGCCGGAGAGGATGGTGAGGAGGTCGCGCTCCCCGGTGAGGTTGAGGCGCGCGACGACGCTGTCCGCCCCATGTTTGACGAGGAAGCAATGGGCGTCGTCGGGCAGCGAGCGCACGAGCTCATATTCGTGCGGGGTGAGGCCGAAGCCGTCGATATAATCGGCGGCGCGCGCCTTCGGATTGGCCATGAAGATCTGGGTCGCCGCCTGCTCGATGATGGCGCTGGCGATCCGGCTCTCGAGCGCGTCCTGCGCGCTTTGCGTGGCGAAGCCGACGATGCCGTTCCTCTTGCGGATCGTCTTCTCCCAATCCTTGATGCGGCGCACGAAGACGTCGTCGTCCAGCGCTTTCCAGCCTTCGTCCACGACGACGATGGCGGCGGTGCCGTCGAGCCGCTCCTCGACCCGGTGGAAGAGGTACATCATCGCCGGGCTTCTGAGCGCCGGATCGTCGAGGATCTGGGTCATGTCGAAGCCGACCGTGTCGGCGGCGAGATCGGTCAAATCCTCCTCATTGTCGAACAGCCAGGCATGCTCGCCCTCGCCCCACCAGGGCCTGAGGCGCGACCAGAGGTCGGTGGCGTGCGGGCGGTGGCCGCCGCGGAACAATTCCGCGAGGTGCCTCAGCCGGCGGTGCGCGCGCGGCTGCTGGAAATTGGCGTCGAGCGCGTCCTTGATCCGGCCGAGTTCGTCCACGTCGGTCGTGCCGGCGAGAAGCGCCAGCCAGTCGATCAGGAACTGGCGGTTGGCCGGCGTGTCGGCGAGCTGCAGCGGGTTGAGGCCCGCCGGCGTGCCGGGCCGAAGCACGTCGTAGCGCCCGCCGATCGCGCGGATGAAGAGCTCCGCGCCCCGGTCCTTGTCGAAGAAGATGATCCGCGGCCGGTATTTGCGCGCCTGGGCGAGGAGGAAGTTGAGGACCACCGTCTTGCCCGAGCCCGAGGGACCGATGACGGTGAAGTTGCCGAGGTCGCCCTGGTGGAAGTTGAAATAATAGGGGCCGGCGGCGGTGGTCTCGAGCAGGGTCACCGCCTCGCCCCAATGATTGCCCTCGGCGCTGCCGTGCGGGAAGTTGTGGCCGCTGGCGAGCGAGCTGAAATTGGCGGTGGAAACCAGAGCGCGGCGCGCGATGTAGCGGAAATTGCCCGGGAACTGCGCCCAGAAGGTCGGCTCGAGCGCGATCTCCTCGCGCACCGCGATCATGCCGAGATCGGCGAGCGCCGCCTGGATCTCGGCCGCGCCCTCGTCGACCTTCTCGGGCGTCTCGCCGTGGATCGCGATCGACATGTGATGCTCGCCGAACGCGGCGCGGCCGGCGGCGACGTCGTCCTTCGCGCCGACCAGCTCGGTGCGCAGGCTCAACGCCTCGTCCTCGGCGGAACGCATCCGGCGCAGCGCGAGGTTCATGCCCGAGAGGGTCGCCTGGCGCTCGACGAAGCCGAATGACTGCGACATCGTCATCTCGTAGGGGAGGCGCAGCAGGTCGTCGAACATGCCGGGCTCGGTGCGGGCCGGATAGTCCTTGATCGAGATCAGGGCCTGGAAGCTGCGCGGCGTCGCGCCGGCGCGGCCGAGCTCGACGGTCTCCTGGCCGAAGCTGATCCGGCGGTAGGGGAGATAGTCGCCCAGATCCTGGCTCGGCAGCAGCACCGGGCGCGTCTCGCCATTGTAGAGGGTGGAGAGGAATTCGAGCGGCTCGGAGCAGGGGCCGTGCGGCGTCTCGTAGACGCCGAGCAGGCGCGGGCCGTAGCTGGCGAGCGCCGCCATCAAAGCGTCGCGGCCGCCGGCGAGCTGGCGCAGCTCGTAGCCGATATTGGTCTCGTTGGACTTGGTGGCCCGCCCGAGCGCGCCCCGGATCCGCTCGGCGAGGCCGACCTTGCCCTGCAGCGGCCGCCGCACCAGGGTCAGGAACAAATCGTTGATATAGAGATGCTTGGCCGAAAGCCGCGTCCGCCACGCTTCGTCCAAAGTCCGGGAAAAATCGTCGGAATAATCGGCCGACAGCTCCGGCTCGATCCGGCGGCGGACGATGTGGTGGTAGAGGGCGAAGCGCGAGGATCCCACGGCCTGAAGCATCGCGTCGCGCAGGCGCTTCCTGTAGTTGATCTCGTCGCTGTCGGCGGTCTCGAACAGCAGGCCGCGCAGGTGGATGACCTGCATCAGCATGCCGTCGCGAGTCTCGACCGTGAAGTCGTCGACATGGCGCGCATAAGGCAGGTGCCGTCCGACCGGCTGCTCGCGCGCCGCCGTCTTGGGGTCCGCGTTCAGGGCCGGTACGAGTTGCATCGCCACAGCCTGAAGTTGCGCACCCGCGGGCAGCGCCGGACCTTGGTCAGCCACAGATCGAAGAAGCGCGGCTCGCGCACGCACAGGATCGCCCCGACACCGTGGACGACGAGCGCGACCAGCAGCACCCAGGCGGAGCGGAAGACGAGGAACAGCTCCGTCGCCAGCACCGCATTGACGATGAAATAGCTGTAGGTGACGCCCGCGAACATCTGCGGCCGGGTCAGGGCGACGAACAACGGATCCTGCTCGAGCCGGCTCATCGCCTAGCGTCCCAGGCTGGCGGTCTGCTGGATCCCGGCGACGATGCTCGCCGCGCCGAACAGGATGAAGCAACCGAGGATGACGACGGCCCCATAGCGCCAGTTGATCCGCCCGGTCAGCATCATGAAGCCGACCGAGGCGACCGCGATCACCGCCACCACGGTCGCAATCGTGCCGAGCAGAGTGCTTTCGAGCCAGCGCACGGCTGCGACGATGACTCCCGAGCCGGCCGGGTCGCTGAGCGAATCCTGCGCGGCGGCCGCGCTCGAGGCCAGGCCGAGACCCATGGCCGACACTCGCGCGGCCAGCCGCTTCCAAACGCGATTCACGTACCCGTCCCCCGCCAAGCTGATTCCCTGACCGCGATTGTGCGCTCTCGCGCGCCGCTTGCCAATAGATTCAGCATCTTCTCGCCGTAACGGAGGGCCGGCTCAGCGGCCTCCCCGACCCATCTCAGTTGAAGATCGCGACCAGCCGCGCCCTGCCGCCGGCCGCGGCCTTCGTTCCGAGATGGATCGGGAGCGGGCCGCTGGAGCGGTGCGAAAGCCAATAAGTTGCGTCGCCGTCGGGCGCGCGCGCGGCGCTCCCCTCGAAGATGGCGGCGAAGCCGCGGCGCCGCGCCACGCCGGCCGGCCGCCGGCCCGGGGACGAAAGCGGCTCGACCGCGACCAGCCTCAGCGGCGCGCCGGGCGTGCCGGCAAGGCTGAATCGCTCGCCGACGAGCGCGCGCCAGCTTTCGATGCCGGCGTGGCGAAGATCGCGCGCGTCGCGCGGAGCCGCGCGCGCGAGGCGGATTGGCGCCGCCTGAGCGGCCGCGCCGACGGTGGCCGCGGACATGACGGCGAGCAGGCTCCGGCGCGTGAGCGCGCCGGCTTTGGAATGCTGTACCAAGATTCGTCCCCCTTTTGCGTGTTGAGCGTCACGCACCCCGCGGCGATCCTACGCCGTCCGATTGCGGCGGGATAGGTCCAAAATCGCTACTCGTCTGGCTCCTTCAGGCGCCCCCTCACGCGCGCGCCGGCCACTGGCTCGCATCGGCCAGCTCCAGCCTGCCGAAAGCGTCGGTGTCGAGGCCGGTCTCCACCTTGTCCGGTGTGACGCGGAGCTTGCTCCACGGGAGGATGTGCAGGGCGGCTGCGAGCGTGGCCGACTGGCCCGCGCTCACGACGAGATAGGCGATGCGCCCGTCCTCGCAGGTCGCCATCGCGTCGACCGCCGTGCCGAGGGTCGCGCCGTCGGGGCCGGCGACCGCGGCATTGGCGAGGCTGGAGACGGGGAAGAGGGTCGCGCCGGCGCGGCGCTCGCTCCTCTCGGCGGCGGCGCGGGCCCAGTCGTCGAAGCGGGCGCGGCGGATCAGCCACCGCCAGATCCCGAACAGGTTGACCGCGGTCAAAGCGAGATTCTGCCAGAGCAAATTGGGCTGGTCCGTGGCATAGCCGTAGGCGGTCCAGGCGACCGAGCCGAACGTGAAGATGACGAAGCCCCAGCCGGTCACGCGCGCGCCGAGATTGGCGGCGGTGACGCAGGCGGCGATCATCGTCGCGATCGGTGCGATCCAGCCGGCAATTTCGCCCATATCGGGTCCCGTCTCTCAATGCGTGAACCGGGCCAACTCCGTACGCGCGGCGCGCGTTCCGCCGGTCAGCTCTTCGCGCGCCGCCGGCGTCTCGGCGTCCAGCCGCAGCGCGGACAGCGGCCGCCGCCGAGATCGGCATGGATTCCGAACGGGCGCTCGCGCGAGCAGCGGAGAGGGGCCGGAAGCAGCGCGCGCAACGGATCGGCGGGCGCCTCGCAGGCGTCGCCGAACAGGTCCGTCGCGAAAATTCCGTCCACCCGGGGCCCGCCCTCCCTCGTCACGGAGGCTGCCCATGACGGGCGGCGCGGTCAACGGCTCCGGCGGTGAAATATTGACGCGCTGCTCCGGTTGATCTCCGCCGCGCCGTGTCGCAA
>JAXDPC010000310.1:0-2807 GCA_034668525.1 Sphingomonadales bacterium | reverse complement strand
CCGAACGCAACCTCTTTCGCGGCGCCCGCGGCGAAACGCGCGCGGCTGTCACGGTGGTGCCGCGCCAGGGCCGCCGGCTAGACGAGGCGCGGGTAGCCGGGATCCAGCGGCTGGTCGCTTCGTCCGTACCGGAGCTCGCGCTCGCCAATGTCGTCGTGCTCGACGATGCGGGACGGGTGATCAGCGCGGCGCCGAGCGGCGACGAAGCGCTGCCGCCCGCGCTCGCCGAGCGCTCCGCGGCTCAGGCTTATTACCGCGCCCGCATCCGCAGCGCCGTCGAGCAGGTCGTGCCGCAGCACCGGTTCGACATTCGCGTCGCGGTGATCGGAGCGGATGAGGCTGCCATGGCAACGGGCTCGGCGCCACCCGCGGCCAACGCGGAGGGAGCATCGGGCCGCCGCCAGTTCCGGCTGCGCGTCACATTCCTCAGCAGCGAGCCGATAGCCGCCGAGCAGCAAGCCGAAGTGCTCGCTGCGGCGCGTCGCGCGGCCGATCTGGACGAACAGCTCGGCGATCACCTCGTGTTCGCGGTCGGCCCGACCGACTTCGCACCCGTGCCGGCGGCGGCGCCGAGACCGTTCGCGCCGGCTGCGGCGGCCGGACCCGGGCCGGAAGCGGCGTCGACTGCCCCACCCGCGTCTGGGTGGTGGCCGAGCGGCTTTCAGCTGGCGATCGCACTCGCCCTCCTCTTGGCGCTCCTCCTCTTCCGGCGCTCCCGCGAAGGCGCCATGCCGCAAGCCGAGCGCGAGGCCTTCATTGACCGCCTCCGGGCCGAGCTCAGCTCCGCACAGGAGCACGGGCATGCCTGAACGCAGTCGGCTCGATTCCCTCGTCGCCGAGCTGCGCGGCCTCCGCGGGAGCGATCGGAGCGCAATTCTCCACGCGCTCTCCGCCGATGATCGGGCCCGGCTCGCACGCCTGCTCGCGGTGCCGCGGGGGACGTCCGGGGGCCGGGCCGAGCCTGTTACGCCGCTTTTCTCGCCATGGCTGAGTGCCCGTATCGCCGGACCTTCGGCCGATGCGACCTGGCAGATCAGCCCGGCGACGCGAGACGCGCTCGCGGCCGCTGTTCGCGACCTCGGCGCCGATACGACCCAGCCCACGCGCGAGGGCCGGGGCCGTTCGCTTGCGGGAGCGTTCGGCGATCTACTGAAGCGGCCGCGCCGATGAGCCGGCTGGTCAAGGCGACATCGGCCGGGGGGTCGGTCCGGCGCCTGGTCGTCGCTGCACCCGCGGGAGACGCCGACAGGCGCTCGTCAAGCGTCGGAGGCCCGAGGATCGACGCCGTCGCGGAGGAGATCGGACGGCTCGAGGCGGCGCTCGCCGAAGCGCGGGCGGAAGCAGCGCAAGCGGTGGCACGAGCGCGCGAAGAAGGACGTGAGGAGGCGCGCGCCGAAGCTGAAGACCGCGAAGACGGGCGTCTTCGAGCGCTCGAAGCGATCGCCACGGCTGCGCAAGGGGCGCTCGAGCGGCGTTTGGACGAGCTCGATCGGCTCGCCCTGCTGCTTGCACAGCGCGCCCTTGCCCAGCTGGTCGAACCCGATGCCGGCCTGGCTGCCTTGGTAGAGCGCTCGATCGCGCGTCAGATGCGCTTCGTCCGCGGCAAGACCGTCGCCGCCATCCACGTCAGCGGCGAGGATTTCCCGGGCGAGCCCGCGCTGGCCGAGCTGGCGGCGCGGGCCGGTATCGGCTCGGTCCGGCTGGCGGCCGATCCGGAGCTGCGCAGCGGCCAGT
The DNA here is from genome assembly GCA_034668525.1 of Sphingomonadales bacterium. Classification (GTDB taxonomy): domain Bacteria; phylum Pseudomonadota; class Alphaproteobacteria; order Sphingomonadales; family Sphingomonadaceae; genus Allosphingosinicella. The sequence continues at coordinate 1,073 of JAXDPC010000310.1, read as the reverse complement.
GCCGGATCGACCTGAGGCTCGGCCATGTCGACCTTCACGTCGGCCCGCGATGGGGCGAGATGGCGGAATTGCTCGAGACGATGGCGAAGGAGGAGGCGTGAACGCGCACCCCTACCTGAGCCGGATCGACCGGACCGACTTCGCGCGGCCATATGGGTTTGTCCGCAAGGTCGCGCCGGGTTTCGTCGAGGCGAGCGGCCCGGCGACGCCGCTCGGGGAGCTTTGCGAGATCGAAGGCAGGACGCGTACCATCCTCGCCGAGGTCGCCGCGGTCGGCGAGGATGGGATCGTGCTGATTCCACTCGAGGGGCAGGAGGGCGTGCTTCCGGACGCGAAGGTCAGCGCCCGCGCCGCCCGCGACCGGGTGCCCGTGGGCGATGCTTTCGCCGGCCGGGCCGTCGATGCGCTCGGCCGCCCGATCGACGGCCGTGGCGCGGTCTTGGCAGACGATCAGGTGGCCCTCGCCGGAACGGTGCTGAAACCGATGGAGCGTGCCGACCCGAGCCGGATCCTGACGACCGGCGTCCGGGCGGTGGACGGCTTGCTGACCCTGGGGGTCGGCCAGCGGATCGGAATTTTCGCTGCCGCCGGTGTCGGCAAGACCAGCCTGATGGAGCAATTGGCCGCGCAAACCGGCTGCGACCGGGTCATCCTCTGCCTCGTGGGAGAACGTGGGCGCGAGGTCGAGGCGATCTGGCGCCGGCTCGGAGCACGCGGGGATGCCGCGCGGTTCACGATCGTGGCGGCGACTTCGGACGAGAGCGCCGCCCTGCGCGGCCGGGCGATCCGCTACGCCTTATGCCTCGCCGACCACTGGCGCGAGCGCGGCGAGGATGTGCTGCTGATGGTGGATTCGGTAACTCGTCTCGCCATGGCGCTGCGGGAGATCGGCCTCGCCGCGGGGGCGCCGCCGACCGTCCGCGCCTATACGCCCAACGTCTTCGCCGAGCTGCCGCGGGTGGTCGAGCGCTGCGGCGCCGCGCGCTCCGGCGGCTCGATCACGGCGCTATTCACGGTGGTCAGCGAAACCGACGATGTCGTCGACCCCCTCGTGGAGCTGATGAAATAGCTGC
>JAXDPC010000309.1:0-9772 GCA_034668525.1 Sphingomonadales bacterium | reverse complement strand
AACCGCCTCGACTCCGCGGCCTTGTGCAAGCTGCTCGACCGGGCCGAGGCTCTGGCCGGCCGGACCCTGCCGCTGACCAGCGAGGCGCGCGACGCCCTGGTGGCGACCGCCGACGGCGACGGCCGCTTCCTTCTCAACCAGGCCGAGACCCTGTTCTCGATCGAGCTGGACTCGCCGCTCGACCCGGCCGCGCTCTCGGCCCTGCTCCACCGCCGCGTCGCGGTCTACGACAAGGATCGCGAGGGGCATTACAACCTCATCTCCGCGCTCCACAAAAGCATTCGCGGGTCCGATCCGCAGGCCGCCCTCTATTATCTCGCCCGAATGCTGACGGCGGGCGAGGAGCCGCTCTATGTGCTCCGCCGGCTGACCCGGGCGGCGGTGGAGGATATCGGCCTCGCCGACCCCCAGGCCCTCGTCCAGTGCCTCGCCGCCAAGGAGGCCTACGACTTCCTCGGATCGCCCGAGGGCGAGCTCGCCATCGTCCAGGCCTGCCTCTACCTCGCCACCGCTCCCAAATCGAATGCCGTCTACAAGGCGCAGAAGGCGGCTTGGCGCTCCGCGAAGGAAACCGGCTCGCTGATGCCGCCGAAGAACATCCTCAACGCGCCGACGAAGCTGATGAAGGAGATCGGCTACGGCCAGGGCTACACTTACGACCATGACGAGGAGGGCGGCTTCTCCGGCGACGATTACTGGCCCGAGGAGATGGCGCCGCAGCACTTCTACCGCCCGACCGACCGCGGCTTCGAGAAGCGCGTCCGGGAGCGGATGGTCTGGTGGGACGAGCAGCGGAAGGCGAGGCAGGATGGCTGAGCCGATCCGATCGTGGGACGATGCCGTCGCCTTCGCGCTGACCCTGCCGGGCACGGAGCTTTCGACGAGCTACGGCAAGCCCGCGGTCAAGGTGAACGGCCGCGCCTTCCTCTACACGGGGCACGAGGCGGAGAGCTCGTTCGGGATCGCCATCGACGTCGACACCGTCGAGATGCTGAAGGACACGGACCCGGGGACCTTCTGGCAGTCGAAACATTATCAAGGCTGGCCCGCCGTCCTGATCCGCTTCGACAGCCGGGACCCGGACCGGGTGCGCGCGACGATCGAGCGCTCGCACGCCTGGACCGCGGCCAAGCCGCCGGCGCGGCCCCGAAAGCGTGGATGATCGACGAGGATTGCGCAGCACCGCTCGCTAGCGGTTGCGGCGCCCTTCAATCAGGCTGTCAACCAGGGCCGGCTCGGCGAGCGTCGAGGTGTCGCCGAGATTGCCGAACTCGTTCTCGGCGATCTTGCGCAGGATGCGGCGCATGATCTTGCCGCTCCGCGTCTTGGGCAGGGCCGGGGTGAAATGGATGAGATCGGGCGAGGCGATCGGGCCGATCTCGGTGCGGACATGGCTCCGCAGCTCCTTTTCGAGCGCATCGCCGCCCTCCTCGCCCTCCATCAGGGTGACGTAGCAATAGATGCCCTGGCCCTTGATGTCGTGCGGATAGCCGACGACCGCGGCCTCCGCGACGAGGGGATGCGAGACCAAGGCGCTCTCGATCTCGGCGGTGCCGAGGCGGTGACCGGAGATGTTGAGCACGTCGTCGACGCGGCCGGTGATCCAGTAATAGCCGTCCTCGTCGCGGCGGCAGCCGTCGCCGGTGAAATATCTGCCGCGATAGGTCGAGAAATAAGTCGCGACGAAGCGGTCGTGGTCGCCATAGACGGTGCGCATCTGCCCCGGCCAAGAGCGCGCCAGGCAGAGATTGCCCGAGCCGGCGCCCTCCAGCTCCTCGCCGTCCGGCCCAACCAGCTGCGGCACCACGCCGAACAAAGGCCGCCCGGCCGAGCCCGGCTTCATCGCATGCGAGCCCGGCAGGGTCGTGATCATGATGCCGCCGGTCTCGGTCTGCCACCAGGTGTCGACCACCGGGCAGCGCTCGTCGCCGACGACGCGCCAGTACCAGAGCCAGGCCTCGGGGTTGATCGGCTCGCCGACCGTGCCGAGCAGGCGGATCGAGGATCGGTCGTGGCGCTTCACCGGCCCCTCCCCCTCCCGCATCAATGCGCGGATCGCGGTCGGCGCGGTGTAGAAGATGCCGACCCTGTGGCGCTCGGCCACGTCCCAGAAGCGGCTGAAATCGGGATAGTTGGGCACGCCCTCGAACATCAGGGTGGTCGCGCCGTTGGCGAGCGGGCCGTAGACCACGTAGCTGTGGCCGGTGACCCAGCCGACGTCGGCCGTGCACCAGAAGATCTCGCCGGGCTTGTAATCGAACACCGCGTGGAAGGTGAGCGCCGTCCAGACCGCGTAGCCGCCGGTGGTGTGGAGGACGCCCTTGGGCTTCCCGGTCGAGCCCGACGTGTAGAGGATGAAGAGCGGGTCCTCGGCGGCCATCGGCTCGGCGGGACATTCGTCGGGCACGAGACCGCGCAGCTCGTGATACCAATGGTCGCGGCCCTCGGCGAAGGCGATGTCGTTGCCGAGATGACGGACGACCAGGACGGCGTCGATCTCGGCGCCCTTGGCGAGGGCGGCGTCGACATTGGCTTTCAGCGGCACCAGCCGGCCGCCGCGCATGCCGCCGTCGGCGGTGACGACGTAGCGGCTCGCGCAATCCTCGATGCGGCCGTGCAGCGCCTCGGGGGAAAAGCCTCCGAAGACGACGCTGTGCACCGCGCCGATCCGCGCGCAGGCGAGCATCGCCACCGCCGCCTCCGGGATCATCGGCATGTAGAGGGTGACGCGGTCGCCCTTGGTCACGCCGAGCGCCTTCAGGCAGTTCGCCATCCGCACCACCTCGGCGTAGAGCTGGGCGTAGGTGAGGGTGCGGGTGACGCCGGGCTCGTCGCCCTCCCAGATGATCGCGGCCGTGTCCGCCTTGTCGGCGAGGTGGCGGTCGACGCAATTGTGGCAGAGGTTCAGGACTCCGTCCTCGTACCATTTGATGTCGACCGGATCGAAGGACCAGTCGGCGATCCTGGTCGGCGCCTTCACCCAGTCGATCCGCCGCGCCTCCTCGGCCCAGAAGCCGTCCGGGTCCTCGATCGAGCGGCGGTAGCGCGCCTCGTAATCGGCGTGTGAATAGTGCGCGCCTGCGACGGTCGCTTCGGGTGGAGGGATGGTCCGGTCCATGACGCCTCGCTGCTGCCTGTTCATGCCCTCCTAACCGCGCCGGCGGGGCTCGGCAAAGACGCAAAATCTTTACCCCGGCGCGCTAGCAGCGGAGGCGATGATGCAGCTGCGCGCGATGCCCTGTCCGGTCGCCGAAATCGTGCCGGTGCCGCACCTGGCCGCGGCCCCGCCGCGCATCCGCGAGCGCGAGCCGCATGGCATCGACCCGGCGCTGCTCGCCGAATGGCAGGCGCTCGCAGGCCATGCCTCGGAGCCGAACTGCTTCCAGGAGCCGTGGTTCGTCCGCGCTGGGCTCGCCCATCTCGCCACCGAGGGCGACGTCCGCTTGATCGAGGCCCGCGACGGCGAGCTGATCGGCGTCATCCCCTTGTGCGTCCGTTCTTCGCTCGGGCGGATTCCCGCGCCCAACGTCCAGAACTGGCGCCACCACAATGACTTCCTCGGGACGCCGCTGATCCGCGCCGGGCGCGAGGCGGACTTCTGGGCGGCGCTGCTCGCCTATCTCGACGAGGCCCCCTGGGCGCGCGGATTCTTCCACCTGAACGGCCTCGTCGAAGGCGGCGCGGTGCACGCCGGCCTTTCTGCCGCCGCCGCCGCTCTCGGCCGGCCCGCGGCCGTGGTCCAGCGCCAGAAGCGCGCGGCCCTCGCCAGCAACCTCTCGCCGGAGGCCTATCTCGAACAGACGGTTCGCAAGAAGAAGCGCAAGGAGCTGAAGCGCCTCGCCGCCCGGCTCGCCGAGCTCGGCAGCGTCGCGTCGCGGACGCTGGCGCCGGGCGAGGACTGGCGACCCTGGTGCGACGCCTTCCTGGCGCTCGAACGCTCCGGGTGGAAAGGGCGCAACGGCTCCGCCCTCGCCTGCGCCCCGGAGCGCGAGGCCTTCTTCCGCGACGCGCTCGCCGGCGCGGCCGCCGCCGGGCGCCTCCAGCTTCGCAGCCTCGAGCTCGACGGCCGGCCGATCGCCATGCTCGTCAACTTCCTCGTCCCGCCGGGCAGCTTTTCGTTCAAGATCGCCTTCGACGAGGATTATGCGCGCTTCTCGCCCGGCGTGCTGATCCAGATCGACAATCTCGACATCCTCTCGCGCGGCGACATCGGCTGGATGGACAGCTGCGCCGCCGAGAACCATCCGATGATCGACAGCCTCTGGGGCGAGCGGCGGACGATCGCCCGCGTCAGCGTGCCGCTGCGCGGCGTGCGCCGGAGGCTGATCTATACCGCCTGCCGCCTGGTCGAGGACGGCTGGGCCCGCGCCAAGCGCATCCTGCGGAGACGCCCATGACCGCCTCGTTCGACGCCGCCGCCCTCGAAAAGCTGTCCGGCCTTTATCCGAACCGGCCGGGCCTGCTGCGCCACGAGTTGCGGGACCATCCCCTGCTTACGCTCGAGGCGCTGGTCGCGCTCTCGCAGCGCATCCGCCCGGTCGACGCCGAATATAATCGCGCCGACCTGCCGATCGGAGTCGATCCGGCGGCGACGCCCGCCAACGGCCTCAGCGCCGCGGAGACGATCCGCTCGATCGAGCGCTGCGGCTCCTGGATGGTGCTGAAGTTCATCGAGCAGGACCCCGCCTATCGGGCCCTGCTCGACGAAGCGCTGGCGCCGCTCCGGCCGCTGGTCGGCGCGGTCACCGGCGAGATGCTCAAGACCGAAGGCTTCATCTTCATCTCCTCGCCCGGCGCGGTCACGCCCTTCCATTTCGATCCCGAGCACAACATCCTGCTCCAGATCCGCGGCAGCAAGACGATGAGCGTCTTCCCGGCCGGCGACGAAGAGCTGGCCGGCGGCGAGCAGCACGAGGCGTTCCACCAGGGCGGCCACCGCAACCTGCCCTGGCAGGACGCCTTCGCCGCGCGCGGCGAGCCCTTCCCTCTCGCGCCGGGCGACGCCATCTACGTGCCCGTGAAGGCGCCGCATTGGGTGAAGAACGGGCCGGAGCCGTCGATCTCGCTGTCGATCACCTGGCGCTCGGAATGGAGCTTCCACGAGGAATATGCCCACGGCTTCAACCGCCTGCTCCGCCGCGCCGGGCTCCGCCCCGCGCCGCCGCGGCCCTTTCCGAGCACGAACCTTGCCAAGTCCGCCGCCTACCGCGCCCTCCGCAAGGCGCGCAGCATCGTCGCGGAGCGCTGATTCTCCCCGCCTGAGCTGATCTGAATCAACGAGTCGGCTCCGGAACTCGCCCCTGTTTTCGCGGGTTTAGCGGGATCATGTCGCCCCCGAACCAGTCTTCGCCAGTGACCGCGGCCGACGGGGCTCCCAAGGACGAGTCGGACGAAGCGAAGGCCATGTTTTTCCAGCACAAGACGGACAGCGGCGCCCATCTGACGGCAGCGCCGGCGGCGGTCACCGAGATCGGCGTCTATCGCGGCCCGCATTATTACAGCCACACGCCGATGATCCGCATCCAGCTCGACCTCGGGCGGCTGGAGGAATGGCCGACCAACCGCATCCCGGGCTTCACCGAGGCGCTGCTGCGGATGCTCCCCGGTGTCGGCCGCCACGGCTGCTCGCTCAAGGTCCGGGGCGGCTTCGAGAAGAGGCTGCGACAGGGGACCTGGATCGGACATGTCGTAGAGCATGTGGCGCTGGAGCTGCAGACGCTGGCGGGATCGCGCGCGACCCGCGGCAAGACGCGATCGGTCAAAAACCGGCCGGGCGTCTACAATGTGATGTTCGCCTACAATGAGGAGAAAGCGGGGCTCGCGGCCGGGCGCTTCGGGCTGGAGCTGGTCGAATCGCTGCTCCCCGGCGAGCTGCGCGGGATCAAAGGCCTCGACCGGATCTGGTCGTTCGACGGCGCCTACGCGTTCGACCAGCGCATGGAGTGCCTGAAGCGGCTGGTCCGCAAGAACCAGCTCGGACCCACCACCCGGGCATTGGTCGAGGAAGCGGAGCGGCGCGGCATCCCGGTGATGCGGCTCGACGACAGGAGCCTGATCCAATTGGGCCACGGCAAGTATCAGAAGCGCATCCGCGCCTCGATCACCGGGCAGACCTCGTTCGTCGCGACCGAGCTCGCCTCCGACAAGGCCATGACCAAGAAGCTGCTCGACGAGAGCGGCATCCCGGTGCCGCGCGGGATCGTGGTGCGCGAGATCGGGGACGCGCAAAAGGCGGTGCGGCGGCTCGGCTTCCCTCTGGTCACCAAGCCGCTCGACGGCAATCACGGCCGCGGCGTCACCATCGGCATCATGGACGAGGAGCAGCTCCGCTTCGGCTTCGCCGAGGCGCAGCGCCAGGCCAAGGGCCGCGACGTCATCGTCGAGCAGTTCTTCGCCGGCAACGACCACCGCATCCTCGTCGTCGACGGCCGCATGATCGCGGTCGCCGAACGGGTGCCGGCGCAGGTCCTCGGCGACGGCGTCTCGACCATCCGCCAGCTCGTCGCGGAGGTGAACAAGGACCCGCGGCGCGGCAACGGCCACGAAAATGTGATGACGCGGATCCGGATCGACACTCATGTCGAGGAGTTTCTCGGCCGATCCGGCCTCACGCCGGACAGCATCCCGGAGGCGGAGCGGGTGGTGCAGCTGCGCGCCACCGCCAACCTCTCGACCGGCGGCACCGCGATCGACCGGACCAACGAGATCCATCCGGACAATGCCGAGATCGCCAAGCGCGCCGCGATGATCGTCGGCCTCGACGTCTGCGGCGTCGACTTCGTCTGCCCGGACATCACCCGCTCGGTCCGCGAGACCGGCGGCGGCGTGATCGAGGTCAACGCCGCGCCGGGGCTCCGGATGCACATCGAGCCGTCCGAGGGCGCGCCGCGCGACGTCGCCAAGCCGATCATCGAGATGCTCTTCCCGCGCGGCCGCCCGGCGCGGGTGCCGGTCATCGCCATCACCGGCACCAACGGCAAGTCGACGGTCGGCCGGATGACCAAGCACATATTGCGCTATACCGGCTGCACCGTCGGCCTCACCTCGACGACCGGCGTCTACATCAACGACATCCTGATCCACGAGGGCGACGCGACCGGCCCGCGCAGCGCGCGAATGGTGCTGCGCGACCCGACCGTGGAGGCGGCCGTGCTGGAGACCGCACGCGGCGGCCTGCTGCGCGAAGGGCTCGCCTTCAGGGAGGCGGATATCGGCGTCGCGCTCAACGTCACCGCCGACCATCTCGGCCTCAGGGGCATCGAGACGGTCGAGGATCTCGCCGACGTCAAGCAGGTGGTGGTCGAGGCGGTGCGCCGCGGCGGCTTCTCGATCCTCAACGCCGACGATCCGCTGACGGTGCGGATGGCGCGCCATGCCGGCGGGCGGCTCATCTGGTTCACGCTCTGCGGCGGCGCCGAGATGTCGCCGATGCTGCTCGAGCATATCGATCGCGGCGGCATGGCGGTGGTACGCGAGCCCGGCCCGGAAGGCGGGACCATCGCGCTCTACGATTACGGCCGGCGCGAGTTCATCATGAAGGCCGGCGATATCCCTGCGACCTTGCACGGCATGGCCGAGTTCAACGTCGCCAACGCGCTGGCCGCCATCGCCGCGGCGATCGCGCGCGACGTGCCGATCCTCACCATCCGCTCGGCGATGAGCCAGTTCCGCTCCACCTACGAGCAGAATCCCGGCCGCCTCAACGTCCACGACGCGCACGGCTTCCGCGTCATCGTCGATTATGCCCACAACGCCGCCGGGCTGAACGCGCTCGGCCACGTCGTGCGCGGCCTCGCCCACCGCTACAAGAGGACGATCGGCGTCGTCTCGATGGCGGGCGACCGGCGCGACGAGGATCTGATCGAGATGGGCCAGATCGCGGCCGGCATCTTCGACGAGCTGATCTTCCGCGAGGATCCGGCGACGCGCGGCCGCCCGCGCGGCGAAGTGATGGGCTTGCTTCAGGACGGCGCGCTCGCCGCCGGCCGCTCGCCCGACCATATCCACCTGATCGCCGGCGAGGGTGCCGCGACCGCGGCCGGGCTGGCGATGGGCCGACCCGGCGACCTGATCGTCATCACCCCGACCGACGTCAAAGCCTGCTGGCACCAGGTCAACGACTTCAAACCCGCGGCGATCAGGACCGCCAATCGCGGCCCCCTCGTCGCAGCGGAGTAGGAATGTTCGAAAACAAGCAAGGCCGCTGGGCCCTGATCGTGCACGGCGGCGCCAAACCCTACAAGCCGTCCGAAGACCGTGCCAATCGGGAAGGCGTGCGCCAGGCGCTGGAGGCCGGACGGGCGATCCTGGCCGAAGGGGGCGGCGCGGTCGACGCCACCGAGGCGGCCGTGCGGGTGTTGGAGGAACTGCCCGTGTTCAACGCCTCGCGCGGCGCGGCGCTCAACGAACGCGGCGAGATCGAGCTTTCGGCCGGCATGATGGACGGGCGCGACCTCAAGGTCGGCGCGATCGGCTATGTCAGCACGATCAGGCACCCGGTCAGCGTCGCCAAGGCGCTGCTGCCCGAAAAATGGGTGCTGCTCGTCGGCGAAGGCGCCCTGAAGTTCGCCGAGGAGAAGGGTGCCGAGTTCGTCCCGATGGATTCGATGATCACGCAGGAGAATCGCGAAGAGCTCAAGGAAGCGCGCGACACGGTCGGCGCCGTGGCGCTCGACATGGGCGGCAATATTGCGGTGGCGAGCGGCACCGGCGGCCTCACCGGCGCCGCGGTCGGCCGGGTCAGCGACACGGCGATGCCGGGCTGCGGCTATTATGCCGACAACCATATCGGCGCGGTCGCCTTCTCCGGGGACGGCGAGACGATCGCGCGCCTCGCCCTCGCCGCCCGCGTCATGGCCTCGCTCGAGGATGGCGGCAGCGTGGAGCACGCCATCGCCAAGGCGGTAGCCAAGCTTCCCGGCACCGGCGGGGCGGGAGCCGACGGCGGCGGCATCGGGATCAGCAAGGACGGGCAGATCGGCTGGGCGCACAACAGCCCGATGTTCGCCGTCGCCTTCGTCACGAGCGAGATGGAGGAGCCGAAAATCTATCTGAAGAAGGACGAAGAGCGGCGTGGCTGAGCAGGAACGAGGGCAAAAGGGCTGCCTCATCGTCATCGGCGGCCACGAGGACCGCTCCCCCGGCGGCGAGCGGACGATCCTGCGCGAGGTCGCGCGGCACGTGCGCGGCGGCAAGCTGGTGCTCGCCACCGTCGCCAGCCACCAGCCCGAAGGCTATTTCGACGATTATGAGAAGGCGTTCGGCGACCTCGACGTCGGCGAGCTCGTCGAGCTCTATGTCGAGGACCGGAACGAGGCGAGCGACCGCGACAAATTGCGCGTGCTCGACGATGCCGCCGCGATCTTCTTCTCGGGCGGCGACCAGCTCCGGATCACCAGCCAGATCGGCGACACCGGCATCGAGGCGAAGGTCCGCGCCCTCTACGAGCGCGGCGGCCTCGTCGCCGGCACTTCCGCGGGCGCGTCGGTGATGAGCGACACGATGCTGGTCAAGGGAACCAGTTCGGAGACGCATCGGATCGGCGACCTCCACATGGCGCCGGGCCTCGGCCTGATCCGGGACGTCATCATCGACCAGCATTTCGCCGAGCGCGGCCGGTTCGGGCGGCTGCTCGGCGCGGTGGCGCACAATCCGCGCGTGCTCGGCCTCGGCATCGACGAGGATACGGCGGCGGTGATCGAGGACGGTTGCTTCACCGTCATCGGCAGCGGCGCCGTCTACGTCGTCGACGGAACCGGCGTCAGCCATTCCA
>JAXDPC010000308.1:0-5269 GCA_034668525.1 Sphingomonadales bacterium | reverse complement strand
CGCAGCACGGAATCGAGCTGGGAGTTGAAGAAGGCGCTGTAGCGCGGCTTGTGCAGGCTGATGTCGCCCGGCTGCGGCGCCAGCGCGTCGACCAGGGCATAGTCCCAGCCGCCGCGGGCGAGCAGCTTCCCCTGAAGCTCCGGCCGCCCGCGCATCGTCTTCAGCGCATTCGACTTGTGCCAGTTGGGCGAGCCGGGGCCGCCGGCTTCCGAATAATCCGGGTCCCAGCCGTTCTGCAGGAAGACGACCTGCACGCCCGCCTCGCGCGCGGTCGTGACCACCTTGGCGATCTGCTCGACCACCCCGGCCGCGCCGGCGATGTCGAAGCCCGCGAGATCGACATAGCCGCCGGGCGAGGCATAAGCGTTCTGCATGTCGATGACGACCACCGCGGTCTCGTCGACGGCGACCCGGACCGGCTCGGGCCGCGCCGGCAGCGTTACGTAGCGCCGCCCCTCGCCCTTCCCCGCCGCCCCCGTCTCGACCGCCATTCGCGCTCCTTCCTCTCCAGGAATGTCCACCAGATGCGCGCGGCGCACAAGGGCCGCGCCCTCAGGCGGGGAAGCCACCGCGGAAAAGCAGTTCCGAAAGCGGCTTGCGGCCGCTCGGGAATTCGCGCGCCCGCTGCTTTTCGTCGAGGATCGCCGGGTCGCCGATCCTGCCGATCGCCGCCGCCGCCTCGACCCGGTAGCGCTCCGGCACGGCGAGCTCGGCGCGGACGCGATCGAAGTCGACGCCCGACATGCCGTGGGCGTGGTAGCCCATCCGGGTGGCCTGCAGCGCGAGGCTGACCCAGGCCGCGCCGGCATCATAGCTGTGGGTGTGCGACGGCGCCGGCGCGCCGGTCGCCTTGTCGGTGAAGGGCAGGCTGTCCGAGAGGATATAGACCAGCACCGAGGCGCTCTGCGCCCAACCGCGGTTCCAGGGGATCAGCAGCCCGAGAAAGCGCTCCCAGTCCGTATCGCCGCGCTTGGCGTAGAGGAAGCGCCAGGGCTGCGAGTTGAACGCCGACGGCGCCCACCGCGCCGCCTCGAAAATGGTCAGCAGGTCTTCGTCGGGAACGTCCGACCCGTCGAACGCCCGCGGCGACCAGCGCTCGAGGAAGAGCGGATCGATGGGGTGGTCGGGGGTGCGCATAGGTGGTTCCTCAGCGCCCGAATTGGGCGCCGCGCTACGCTCCCGTCAACCCCGCCAAGCGCCGGCGCGGTGCTCGAAGGCCGCGCGTCAACGGGCCGCCATCGCACCCGCAGCTTGCGAACATAGACATATTTGTCTATAGTGACGATGTGAACAGCAGCCAGTTCCGCCGCTATCTGGCTAAGGCCGGCTGCACGTTCGAGGAAGGAAAGCGACACACGCTCGTCCGGCGCGGGGCCGGATGGCTGCCCTGCCACGGCACGGCGGCAAGAAGCAGCTTGGGACCGGACTGATGAACGCGATCAAAAAGGAGCTGGGGATCGAATGAACGGCTATCCGGCGGAGATCACCCGCGACGACAACGACACCATCCTCGTCCGGCTTCCGGACTTGCCCGGCGCGATTAGCTTCGGGGCGACCGAGGAGGAGGCGCTGGAGAATGCGGTCGACGCGCTGGAGACGATCCTCTCCGGCCTGATCGCAGATCGCCGCGACATCCCCTCAGCTGGGGCGACTGCCGGGCGGCGGACGGTGGCGCCAACGCTCCTCGGCTCACTGAAAGTAGCCGTCTATCGGGCGATGCGAAGCCGCGGATGGCGCAAGGCGGACCTCGCGCGCGCGCTGGACCTCAACCCACGCCAGATCGACCGTCTGCTGGACCTGCGTCACCGCTCGACCGTCGCCCAGCTGGAGCAGGCGCTCACGGCATGCGGCATGCGCGCCGAGGTCGGTACTCGCGAGCTTCGTGCCGCCTGACCGCCCGCACTGGCGCGGAACCGCCGTTTCTGGCAGCGGGGTGACGCAGCGACAGAGGGGTTACCGCGCCCATGGACTTCGACCTTACGGAACGGCAGGCTTTTTACCGGGACCGGGTGCGCGAGTTCGTCGAGACTCGGATCAGGCCCAGGAACAAGGACTACAAGGCGCAGCTCGAGGCGGGGGACCGGTGGCAGCCGGTCGCGGTGATCGAGGAGCTGAAGCCCGAGGCGAAGGCGGCGGGCCTGTGGAACCTGTTCATGCCGCCCGGCCAGGCGCTGCGCCACGTCGACGAGAGCTTCGAATTCGAGGGCACCCAGCTCACCAACCTCGAATATGCGCTCTGCGCCGAGGAGATGGGACGGATCGGCTGGGCGAGCGAGGTGTTCAACTGCTCCGCCCCCGACACCGGCAATATGGAGGTCTTCCACCGCTATGGCACGCGCGAGCAGAAGGAGGAATGGCTGAGGCCGCTGATGAACGGCGAGATCCGCTCCGCTTTCCTGATGACCGAGCCCGCCGTCGCCTCCTCGGACGCGACCAACATCCAGTGCGAGATCCGCCGCGACGGGGACGAATATGTGCTGAACGGCCGCAAATGGTGGTCGTCGGGCGCCGGCGATCCGCGCTGCAAGGTCGCCATCGTCATGGGCAAGACCGATACCTCGGCGGACAGGCACCGCCAGCAGTCGATGGTGCTGATGCCGCTCGACGCGCCGGGAGTCACGGTCGAGCGGGCGCTCACCGTCTACGGCTATGACGACGCTCCGCACGGCCACATGGAGATCGAGCTGAAGGACGTCCGCATCCCCGCCTCCCACATGCTGCTCGGCGAGGGCCGCGGCTTCGAGATCGCGCAGGGGCGGCTCGGCCCGGGCCGGATCCACCATTGCATGCGCACCATCGGAGTCGCCGAGGAAGCGCTGAAGGCGATGGTCAAGCGCCTCCAGACCCGGGTCGCCTTCGGCAAACGGCTGATGGAGCACAGCGTCTGGGAGCAGCGAGTGGCCGCCGCCCGGATCGACATCGACATGTCGCGCCTCCTCTGCCTCAAGGCGGCCGACATGATGGACAAGGCCGGCAACAAGGCCGCGGCGGCCGAGATCGCGATGATCAAGGTCTACGCGCCCAACATGGCGCTGAGGATCATCGACGACGCCGTCCAGGCCCATGGCGGCGCCGGCGTGTCGCAGGATTTCGAGCTGGCGAAGAGCTGGGCCGGGATCCGCACCCTCCGCCTCGCCGACGGCCCCGACGAGGTCCACAACCGCGCCATCGCCCGGATCGAGTTCTCCAAGCATGCGGTGTGAGGCGAGGGGAGAGCAGACCCGTCATTCCCGCGAAAGCGGGAATCCAGACGGCGGTCGGGCCAGGTTCGGAATCAGCCTGGATTCCCGCTTTCGCGGGAATGACGTGAAATGAAGGCCGCCGTTCTTCGTCAACCCGGAACGCCCCTGACGATTGAGGCCGCCGCCCTCGACGCCCGCGGCCCGCGCGAGGTCCTGATCCGCACCGCCGCCTGCGGCCTGTGCCACTCCGACCTCCATTTCATCGAGGGGACCTACCCCCACCCCCTGCCTTGCATCCCCGGCCACGAGGCGGCCGGCGTGGTCGAGGCGGTCGGCAGCGAGGTCCGCACGGTGAAGCCCGGCGACCATGTCGTCACCTGCCTCTCCGCTTTCTGCGGCCATTGCGAATATTGCGTGACCGGGCGGATGTCGCTCTGCCCCGGCGGCGACACCCGCCGCGCCCGCGGCGCGCCGCCGCGGATCACGGCGGAAGACGGCAGCGCGATCGCCCAGATGCTCAACCTCTCCGGCTTCGCCGAGGCGATGCTGGTCCACGAGCATGCCTGCGTCGCGATCAGCCCTGACATGCCGCTCGACCGGGCCGCGGTGATCGGCTGCGCGGTGACGACCGGCGCCGGCACCATCTTCAACGCCTGCAAGCTGGTGCCGGGCGAGACGGTGGCGGTGATCGGCTGCGGCGGAGTCGGCCTCGCCGCGGTCAACGCCGCCCGCATCGCCGGCGCCGGCCGGATCATCGCCGCCGACCCGGTGCCGGAGAAGCGCGCGCTCGCCCGCAAGCTCGGGGCCACGGACGTCGTCGACCCGCTCGCGGATGGCGCCGCCGCCGGGATCGTCGAGATGACGAAAGGCGGCGTCGACCATGCGATCGAGGCCGTCGGCCGCCCCGCCTCGGCCGCGCTCGCGGTCCAGGCGCTCCGCCGCGGCGGCACCGCCACCATCCTCGGCATGATGCCGCTCGATGAGAAAGTCGGCCTCGGCGCGATGGACCTGCTCTCCGGCAAGAAGCTGCAGGGCGCCTTCATGGGCGCCAACCGCTTCCCGGTCGACATCCCCCGCCTCGTCGATTTCTACCTGCGCGGCCTCCTCGACCTCGACACCATCGTCGCCGAGACCATCCCGCTGGAGCGCGTCAACGAAGGCTTCGAGCGAATGAAGCGCGGCGACGCGGCGCGGAGCGTAGTGGTGTTCGATTGACCCTCGCCCGTCGTTCCCGCGAAAGCGGGAATCCAGACGGCGTGCGGGCCAGGTTCCGAGTCACACTGGATTCCCGCATTCGCGGGAATGACGGAGGGTAAGCATGAATCTCTTCGACCTCAGCGGCAAGGTCGCGGTCATCACCGGCTCCTCGCGCGGCATCGGCCGGGGCATCGCCGAGGCGATGGCGGAGGCCGGCGCGAACGTGGTGATTTCGAGCCGAAAGCAGGAGGCTTGCCAGGAAGTCGCCGACGCGCTCAACGCCAGGCGCCCCGGCTCCGCGATCGTCGTCCCGGCCAGCATCTCGTCCAAGGAGGCGCTGCGGAATCTCGTCGACGAGACCCGCCGCCGGCTCGGCCGCATCGACATCCTCGTCTGCAACGCCGCCTCCAACCCTTATTACGGCCCGATGGGCGGGATCAGCGACGACCAGTTCCGCAAGATTCTCGACAACAATGTCATCGCCAACCACTGGCTCATACAGATGGTCGCGCCGGAGATGGTCGAGCGCCGCGAGGGCTCGATCATCATCGTCAGCTCGATCGGCGGCCTCAAGGGCTCGCCGGTGATCGGCGCCTACAACATCTCCAAGGCGGCCGACTTCCAGCTCGCCCGCAACCTCGCCCAGGAATTCGGGCCGCACCAGGTGCGCGTCAACTGCATCGCCCCGGGCCTGATCCGCACCGATTTCGCGCGCGCCCTCTGGGAGAATCCCGAGACGCTCAAAGCCGTCACCATGCACACGCCCCTGCAGCGAATCGGCGAGCCCGAGGAGATCGCCGGCGCGGCG
Organism: Sphingomonadales bacterium; assembly: GCA_034668525.1. Taxonomy (GTDB): domain Bacteria; phylum Pseudomonadota; class Alphaproteobacteria; order Sphingomonadales; family Sphingomonadaceae; genus Allosphingosinicella. The sequence goes on along the minus strand of JAXDPC010000308.1, from coordinate 82 downwards.
GTCTTCCTGGCCTCCCCCGCCTCCACCTATGTCACCGGCCAGGCCATCGTCGTCGACGGCGGCTCGACGATCGGAGCGGGCT
>JAXDPC010000307.1:0-2996 GCA_034668525.1 Sphingomonadales bacterium | reverse complement strand
ACTGCATGCCCGACGGCATGAAAGTAACTGTCCCCGGTTCCCGGTCCGGCGCTGCGAAGGGGACAGTTACTTTCACGCGACGGCGGCTGGACAGCGGGCGCGACGGCATGAAAGTAACTGTCCCCGGCTCTCTACGCCCGACGGCATGAAAGTAACTGTCCCCGGCTTCCTGCCCGCGACGCGCTGATGCTCTAGCGGAACTCGGCCACCACCTCGATCTGGCCGACGATCGCGGCGTTGAAAGCCTCGAGGTCCTCGGCGGGGATCCAATATTCGCGGTGGGCGCGGCCGCCCGCCTCCTGCACCGCGTAGCGGTCGAGGAACGCCTTGCGGACGGCGAAGCGGGTCACGAAGCCGGCGCCGCTCGCCGGCATGTTCCAGTCGCGGGCGATCTTCACGGCATAGTCCTCGCTGAGCACGGGATAGAAGATCGGCTGCCCGGGAAGCCGCGGCGGGAAGGCGCGCATCCCGCTCTCCCGGATCAGCTCGAGCTCCTCCGGCCCGACCGGACGCCAGAGCGTCACCATCGCCTCGCCGCTCATGCCCGGGCCTCCGCTCCGGCCAGCGCGAGGAAGCCCGCCAGCAAGGCGTGGCCGTGCTCGCTGGCGATGCTCTCGGGATGGAACTGGACGCCGTGGATGGGCAGGGCGCGGTGGCGCAGGCCCTGGACGGTGCCGTCTTCCGCCGTCGCGCTGATTTCGAGGCAGCCGGGGATGCGCTCCGGCGCCAGCGTCAGGCTGTGGTAGCGGGCGGCGGCGAAGGGGGAGGGCAGGCCGGCGAAGACGCCGCTGCCGTCATGGGCGATCGGCGAGATCTTGCCGTGCATCGGGTGCGGCGCGCGCTCGACCGTACCGCCGAAATATTGGCCGATCGCCTGGTGGCCGAGGCAGATGCCGAGCAGCGGCCGCCGCGCCTCGGCGCAGGCGCCGACCAGCGCCAGCGACACGCCCGCCTGGTCGGGATTCCCCGGACCCGGCGAGATCAGCACCGCGGCGCCGCCCGCCATCGCCTCGGCCGCGCCGATCGCGTCGTTCCGCTCCACCCGCACCTCGGCGCCCAGCGCGCGCAGATAATCGACCAGGTTCCAGGTGAAGCTGTCGTAATTGTCGACGACGAGGATGCGCGGCATCGCCCCGCGCTTACTGCGCCGTCCCCGCCCGGAGGCGCTGGCGCAGGCGGCCGATGGCGGCCTCGTTGCGCTCTATCTCGAGCCCGTTCTGGACGGCGCGCGCGAATTGCTCGGTATATTCGCTGCCCGCGCGCGCGCCGAACTCCTGGCGGGCGGCCTGGATCAGCTGGCAGCCTTCGGACTGCTGCTGCGCCGCCGGCGGCTGGTTGGCGGGGCAGGTCGCCTGGCCTGGCGTGCGGCCCGAGACGTGGACGACGTACCAGCCGCCGCGGTTCGGCCCTTCCAGGGTCCGCGCGCGGCCGGGCGGCACGCTGAAGAACAGCTCCATCACCGGCGGCACTTCGGTGGAGCGGGCGAGGTCGACCCGGCGCAGCTCCATCGGCGTCGGCGGCTGCAGCCGCACGCCGGCCTCGGCGAAGGCGCGCGCCGCCGGGACGCCGGAGCTGATCCGGTCGGCGAGACGCTGGGCGAGGGCGCGGGCGCGCTCGAAGCCGGTCTGGCGGATCACGTCGGCGCGGACCTGGGCGGCGATCTGCGCCAGCGGCGGCACCGCCGCGGGGATCACCCGCGCCACCGAGAGGAAGGCGTAGCGCTCGTTGGGCGCGATCGTCTCGACCGCGGGCTCCGGATCTTCCGGATCGATCTCGAAGGCGGCGCGCAGCAGCGGCCGCAGCTCCGGCGGCGCCTGCCATTGCGCGCCCGGGGCCTGCCCGGCGGCGGTGATCGGCGGAGTCTCGACCATGGTCAGATGCTCGGTCCGGACGATGTCCTCGAAGCTGGCGCCGTCTTCGATCCGCTCCTCGATTCGGGAGGAGAGCGTCGCCAGCGCGTCGCTGAGCTTGCGGCGCGAGAGCTCGGTGACGATCTCGGCGCGCACCGCGTCGAGCGGCCGGGCATTGGCGCGGTTGATGCTCTCGACCCGGACGACGTGCCAGCCCAGCTCCGAGCGGAGCGGCCCGACCAAAGCGCCCTGCTGCGCGGAGAAGACCGCCTGCGCCGCCGCGGCGTTGGTGAGGTTGGCATATTGCTCGCGGCTCTGTTGGCCGAGCGCGATGTCGGTCGCGCTGAAGCCCGCCTGCTGCGCCGCCGCGGCGAAATTCGCGCCGCCGCCGGCGCGCTGGACCAGCTGCCGCGCGGCCGCCTCGGTGGGCAGCACCACCTGCTGCAGCGTGCGGGTCTCCGATCCGGAATAGCGCGCGGCGTTCTGCCGGTAATAGGCCTGGATCTCCTGCTCGGTCGGAGTCGCGGCCGCCGCCACCTGCTCGCGGCCGATCAGGGCGTAGCGCAGCACCCGCCGCTCGGGCACGGTGTAGCGGGTCCGGTTGCGCTGGAAATAAGCGATCACCTCCGCGTTCGACGGAGCCAAGCCCGCCGTCATCGCGTCGCTGCGGACGATGCCGACGGTGCCGCGCCGCCGCTCGAGCATCAGCGAAGCATATTGGACGGCGACCGCTTCGGGCGCCCGCGTCGCCATCCCGATCGGCAGCTGGAGCTGGCGCTGCATCAGATAATTGGCGACCTCGCGGCGCAGCTGGGCCTCGCTCATGTTCTGCGCCGCCAGCGTCTGGCGGTAAGTCGCATCGTCGAACTGGCCGGCGAAGTTGCGGAACTCGGGGATGTTGGCGATCACCCGGTCGATCATCCGCTCGGACACGGTGATGCCGTTGGCCCGCCCGAACGCCCACAGAGCGCGGCCGACCACGGTCTCGTTCAAGATCCCCTCATAGGCGCCGGCGGCGAGGAAGCGGCCCAGGTCGAGCTCGGGATTCTCCTGCTGCGCCACCTGGAAGCGGCGGCGCACCAGCCGCTCCAGCTCGTCCGAATCGACCTCCTCGCCGCCGATCTCGGCCAGGGTCTCGCCGCCGCT
>JAXDPC010000306.1:0-9524 GCA_034668525.1 Sphingomonadales bacterium | reverse complement strand
ACCGTCGCCTTTCTTTTGGAATCCTTGTCTTGCGATGGTGTTTGCAGCGCCAACGTGATCGCTTGCGGCCTTCGGTGCGGGGCCGAGTCTCCGGGTTAGAGACCAGCCCTTTCGTAGGTGAGGCGCTTCCCGGTGATCCCCTTCAACGCCTCTTGGGAACGCTCGCAGTCGTTGAAGCCATTGGCTGCGCGAAAGCTGTACCGGAAATCGAACTCGGTGAGGTAGCGGTGCAAATGCTTCTCGCCGCAGTGCTGATAGATGCCGCGCATCCCCCGTTTGAAGATGCTGAAATAGCCCTCAATCGTGTTCGTGTGGACGGTGCCGCGGCCATATTCGCCGATGTTGTGGTTGACGACGCCATGCTCGAACTCGCGCTTGAGCGGCAGATAGACGGCGCTCTCGTCGGTCATGATGCGCGTCTCGCGGCCGACGTTGGCGCGGACGATCGGAACCACCGTCGCCTGATTGACGTGATCGACCACCATCGCGCGGCTGCGGCCCGTGGCGCGGTCTACCAGCGCCAGCACCTTCATTTTGTGGTGATAGGCGCGGCGGACCTCGGCACCGGCCTTCTTGCCGATGTAGGTTTCATCGACCTCGACAACGCCACCCTCGCCGCCAAACGGAGCAAGGTCCCCACTGCGCATCGCTTCGCGGATACGGTGGGCCAGGAACCACGCGGACTTGTACGTGATCTCCAAAACGCGGTGCAGCTGGTGGGACGAAACGCCCTTCTTGCTGCTGGTCATGAGGTAGACGGCTTGCAGCGCCTTGTTGAGCGGAATGCGCATGTGCTCGAACACGGTGCCGACCTTCACGGTGAACTGCTTCTTGCAGTCGCCACAGCGCCACAGGCCCTCGCGGATGCGCTTGGACGGGTTGGCCTTCACCTTGGTGATACGGGACGTGCAGCCGCAATGCGGGCAGACCGGCTCACCGCTCCAGATGACGCGCTCTAGGTGCTCGAAAGCCTTGGCTTCGTCGTGAAAGTGAGGGCGGGACAGGACGGACATTGATCGGCTCCTTCAGTCCGATCCTTATGCCACCGTCTCACCGTGTTTGCAAGGTATATATACGCTTCGATTTTGCGCCGAGCGGAGCAGTTTCGACGCTCTGCGCCCGCAGAGGATCGAATCTCTTGCACTTGGTGCGCGTTTGAGGCTTATCAGCGCAGCACCAACAGGAGGGAATTATATGGCAAAGGGGACTTCAGGTGGCGGGGCGCGCGGTGGGCTGGCTCGGCCGGTCACGCCGTCGAAGGAGCTTGCCGCGATCACCGGTGCGGATCCGCTGCCGCGCAGCGCGGTGGTCAGCAAGATGTGGGACTATATCCGCCGCAACAACCTTCAGAATCCAGAGAACAAGCGCGAGATCATCGCCGACGACACGCTCCGGCCGATCTTCGGCCAGGACCGGATCTCGATGTTCGACATGAACAAGGCCCTCTCGCGCCACCTGAGCTAGGCGCCGCGCGACTCGACCACAGATCGGCCCCGGCTCCCTCGCGGAGCCGGGGCCGATTTCGTTTGCCGGGGAGCGGGCTCTCCCGGCAGGATCGCGATCCTGCCGCCGACGGACGTGCGGAATGCCACACCGGCGCGTCCCGGTCCTGGCTAGTTTTCCTGACGGTCAGCCGGGGGCGCTCCGCCGCCGCGACTCTGCGCAGGAGGCAATCATGGCCCAGGACATTCTCGCCACCGTCACCGACGCGAAGGTCAAGAAGATGTTTCCGCACACACCGCTCGCCCCGATCAAGAGCAACCTGCCGCACGTGCTGGCCGGGCTTCGCCATTTCGGACTGACCGACAAGCCGATGGTGCTGATGGCGCTGGCGACGATCCGGGCGGAGACCGAGGGCTTCGTCCCGATCTCGGAAGGGAGGAGCCAGTTCAACACGTCGAAGGCGCCGTTCGACCTTTATGAGCCCGGCACGTCTGCGGGAAAAAGGGTCGGCAACACGCAGCGGGGCGATGGGGCGCGTTTCAAGGGGCGCGGCTATGTCCAGCTGACCGGCCGCGACAATTACACGCGCATCGGCACCCAGCTCGGCGTCGACCTCGCCGGCAATCCCGACAAGGCCAACGATCCGGCGACTGCGGGCCTGATCCTCGCGAAGTTCCTGAAGAACAAGGAGACCCAGGTCCGCGCCGCGCTGGCGGCGAACGACCTCAAGCAGGCGCGCAAGCTGGTGAACGGCGGCAGCCACGGCTTCGACCGCTTCTCGGACGCCTTCACGCGCGGCCAGGCCGCGCTCTGATCCGGGACGGCTCGCGCGCCGCGGCGGCTAGCGGCCGCGGCCGCCGGCGCGACGCTTGCCGCGATCGCTCCAAGGGGTGGCCTGCGCATAGGGACGGCGCGGGCGGCGGCTCGGCTGGCGCTCGGCGCGGCGCTCGTCGAGGTCGATGATCGCGGCGGAGGCGGCGGGCCGCTCCCGCTTGATCCGCGCCGCTTCCGAGAGGAAGTTGCCGGGCAGCGGCGTCACGTTGAGCTTCTGCCGGGTCAGCTTCTCGATGCCGCGCAGATAGGCGCGCTCGTCGTCCGAGCAGAAGGCCACGGCGATGCCCGAGGCGCCGGCGCGCGCGGTGCGGCCGATGCGGTGGACATATTGCTCCGAGACGTTGGGCAGGTCGAAATTGACGACGTGGCTGACGCCGGAGACGTCGATGCCGCGCGCGGCGATGTCGGTCGCGATCAGGATCTTGACCTTGCCCGCCTTGAACTCGGCGAGCGCGCGCTCGCGCTGCGGCTGGCTCTTGTTGCCGTGGATCGCGTTGGCCGGGATGCCGGAGGCGGCGAGCTGCTTCACGATCCGATCGGCGCCGTGCTTGGTGCGGCTGAAGATCAGCACGCGGTCCATCGAGCCGCGCTCGCCGAAGCCGACGCGCAGCATCATGGTGAGCAGCGCCGGCTTTTCCGCCTGCTGGACGAAGGTGACGAACTGCTCGACCCGCTCGACCGTGGTCGCCGCGGGGGCGACCGAGACCTGGGCCGGATCGGTCAGGAAGCGGTCGGCGAGGTCCTTGATCGCCGGCGGCATGGTCGCCGAGAAGAACAGGGTCTGGCGCTTCGCGGGAAGCAGCCGGACGATCTTCTTGAGGTCATGGATGAAGCCGAGATCGAGCATCTGGTCGGCCTCGTCGAGGACGAGGATCTCGACGCAGCGCAGGTCGAGCGCGCCCTGCTCGCAAAGGTCGAGCAGGCGGCCGGGCGTGGCGACGAGGATGTCGACGCCGCGCTGGACGTCCTGGCGGTTCTTGTTGACCGAGGTACCGCCGAAGACGGTGACGACCGACATCCGGCTGAAGCGGCTGTAGGCGCGCGCGCTCTCGGCGATCTGCGAGGCCAGCTCGCGGGTCGGGGCGAGCACCAGCATCCGGCAGGAGCGCGGGAACGGGCGCTTGTTCGACGCGGCGAGCCGGTCGATCGAGGGCAGCATGAAGGCGGCGGTCTTGCCGGTGCCGGTCTGGGCGATGCCGAGCAGGTCGCGGCCCTGGAGCAGGATCGGGATCGCCTGCTCCTGGATCGGGGTCGAGGTCGTATATTCCTTCAGGACCAGCGCCTGGAGGACGGGCTGCGACAGCCCGAGATTTTCGAATGACATTGATGACTCACAAATATGTGCGGCGGCCGCGTGCAGCCGGAATCGGCGCGCGCGTCGCGGCGGGTTCTGAACGACCCGCGTGAAATGGGAAGCTCTTGGGTATTACGAAGCGGAGCCGGCCCCGTGGGGGCGTTCACGCTGCAAATGGCGCCTCGCTGAGGGGCATGTGGGGCCGGCGCGGTTAATTGTCAATGAATCCGGTTCAGCCCAGCCGCTCCCACACCGCCCAGCTGTTGCCGATGACGTGGAGCAGCATCGGCACGTAGACCGAGCCGGTGCGGACGCGGGCGATGCCGAAAATGAGCCCGTCGAGCGCGACGAAGGCCATTGCGCGCCAGTCGTACTGGACGTGGATCAGCCCGAACATGATCGCGGGCAGGGCGACGGCCGCCGCCGTGCCGAAGCGGCGGCGGATGACGCCGAGGAAGACCCCCCGGAAGAAGAATTCCTCGGCGATGGGATAGATCAAGGGCACGGCGAGGAGACGGATGGCGAGGTCGGCGCCCGAATAGCGATCGCGCCAGCTCCCGGCCGGATCCGCCTCCGCGAACAGCTCCGCGAGCGCCGCCGCGGCGACGAAGACGGCTACCCACACGATCACGTCGACCGGCCGCGGGGCGGCGAAGCCGACGTCTTCCCGCCACGAGAGCCGCCGGAAGCGTATGATCAGCAGGCCAGCAGCGACGAGCAACAGCGGCGTCGCCGCGATCTTCACATAATCCATCATCGACGGTCCCAATGTAACGCAGAGGTTACATGTAACCTTTGCGTTACAAGGTCAAGCGTTGTTGACATCAAGGCACGCCGGTGGCCGGGTGGAGCGAGCGAGGGGCCATGAGACGATTGTTCAGGACCAGCCGGGGACGGAGGGAAGGGGCGGTCGACGGACTCAACCTCTTCTTCGGAGCCCTGCTCGGCGCCAATCTCGGCACGCTCGACGGGCTGCGGCTCGTTTCCTACGTCCAGCTGGTGACCCTGCTCGCCGGCACGGTCATGGCGCTGCGGGTCGTCTCGCTGTCCGAGCGGCTCGGGCGCGCGCTCGTCGTCCTTGCGCTCTACGCGGCCATGCTCGTCATGCTTGCCACGGTCCCCGCTTTCCATCCGGCGGGAATGGCGCTCGGCGACCTTCACAAGCTGGTCGCGACCCTCGCCCTTTGGGTGACCTTCGTCGTCGTGATCGAGATCGTCACGAGGAAGACCGCGGCCGAGCCGGACGCCGGCTAGCGGCCGCCGCCGACGCGGAAGCTGTAGGAAAGGCCGAGGCCGCCGCCCCACTGGTCGCGCGAGCCGAACTGCGCGACGATGGGGGAGTCGGCGGCATCGTTCATCAGCCGGTCGTAGCGGGCGTAGCCGTGGATCGCGAAGCCGCCGCCGACGTCGAGCCGCATTCCCGCGGTGGCGCCGACGGCATGGATGCCGCTGCCGGGATCGAAAGCGGCGAGGCCGGTCCCCGCGGCGACGGTCGGGGTGACGCCGTAATATGCGTCCATATAGTCGTTGTCGGCCCAGCGGATGCGCGGCCCGATCGAGAAGAGGGTGTCGCCGTTGCCGCGGGCGAACAGGTCGGCGCCGACATCGGCGACGAGGCCGTCATGGCCGTTGACCGCTTGCCGGACTTCACCGCGGATCCGGAAATTCTCGCCCAGGAAGGCCTCGACGAAGCCGCCGAGCTCGGCCGTCCAGCCGACTTCGCCGACCGCGGCGCCGACATCCTCCTCGCGGCGGCGGCGCTGGAAGTTGACGGCGGGGCCGATGTTGATCGGGCTGTCGCTGCCGAGCAGGCCGAAGCCGAAGCCTTCGTCCGGCGCCTCGAGCGGGACCGGCTCGTGGGCGCGGCGGAAGCCGACGATCGGCATCGGAAAGATGCCGAGATCGTCCCCGCCGGGATATTTGGGATAGGCCTGGGCGCCGGCGCCGACGGTGACGATCCACCCGCTGGGGCGCTCCGAGGTCGAAACGTGCTCGTACGGATTGTCATCGGCGTCCTGGGCGGCGGCAGGAGCCGCGCAGAGGGCGAAAAGGGCGGCGGCGAGAGCGGCGGCGCAGCGGCCGTTCGTTCGTCTGGCGTTCATGTTGTTACGGAACGGTCATGACCGGCTTAAGTTGCGCACGGCCTGCCGAGAAATGCGGACCTTTCCGACCGTGCCGCCTGTTGCTCCCAGGATCGTATTCAGGAGTAATGTCATGCGTAAGCTCATCCTCCTCGCAAGCGCGGCCGCGATGGCGGCGGCAATGCCCGCTCTGGCGCAGGGCCGCGGCGGCGGCCACGGCGGCCATGGCGGGGGCCACGCCCAGGCCGCACAGGACCATGGCGGCCACGGCCGAGGCGGCGGCAACGCGCGCGCCCAACGCGGTCCGGAGGTCGCGCATGGCGACGGCCACGGCCGCGGACACGGCCGCAGCGCGAGGCGCAACGACGAGGGCCCCGGCCATGCTCGCCATTCCGGCCACCGGCAGGAGCGCCGCGCCGAGCGCCGCGAGGATCGCGGCCACGCGCGCATGGATCGGCATGACGTCCGCCAGGCGCATCGCGGCGATGACCGGGGCTGGGACGGCTGGCTGAGCCACGGCCGCGGCAATGGCCGCGACGCCCGCACCGTCGACCGGGTGGCGTTCTGGCGCGAGGGCAGGCCGCTCCCCGTCTCGGTCGCCCGGGGCGGGTGCCCGCCGGGGCTGGCGAAGCAGAACGCCTTCTGCATGCCTCCGGGGCAGCTCCGTCATGCGCTTGCGATCGGCAACCGGATCGACCGGAACCGCTTCGGCGCGGTGCCGGGCGACTGGCTCTACCGCTTCCGCGACGACGACGATTTCTATTACCGCTACGACGCCGACGGCTTCGTCTACCGGGTCGACCGGGACAATGATTTCGTCAGCTCGATCATTCCCTTGTTCGGCGGCCTCGGCATCGGCCAGCCGCTGCCGATCGGCTACGACGCCTACAATTTGCCGGTCCCCTATCGCGATCTCTACGCGGACAATGACGAATGGATGTACCGCTACGACGACGGCGCGATCTACCGCGTCGACAGCGAGACCCGGCTGATCGACCGCGTGGTGGCGCTGCTCGGCGGAAATCCGATCAACGTCGGGTCGCCGCTCCCCTCGGGCTACGACGCCTACAACGTCCCCTTCGACTATCGCGACCGCTATGCCGACGATGCGGATTCGATGTACCGCTATTCGAACGGCGCGATCTACGAGATCGATCCGACGACGCAGCTCGTCCAGGCGCTGGTCGAGATGATCGTCTAGGATCGGAAGGGAGCGAAGGATGGGCGTTGGAAGGTTGCTCGCGGCTTCGATCGCGATGGCCGCGGCGGCGTGCCAGAGCGGGGACGAGGGCGGCAACAAAGCCGCCGACGGCAATTCGTCGCAGGGCGGCAGCGCGCAACAGGCGCAGGCCGGCCGCAGCATCGGCGACGCGGCGGGGCAGAGCGCCGATCTCGCCCAGTTCAGCCAGGCCGTGCAGGCGGCCGGGCTTGCCGACACGTTGCGCAGCTCCGGACCCTACACCGTGTTCGCGCCGGTCAACGCCGCCTTCGAGGCGATCCCCCAGGAGACTCGCACGCGGCTGATGGCGGCGGAGGGGCGGGACCGGCTGACCGAGCTGCTGACCTTCCACATCGTGCCGGGGGTGGTCACCGCGGAGGATCTCGACGCCGCCATCCGCCGCGGCCAGGGCCGCGCGACGGTGACCACGGTCTCGGGCGCCAACCTCACCGTCTCGCGCGAAGGCAATGCCCTGGTCGTGACCGACCCCTCCGGCGGCAGGGCGCGCGTGGTGCAGGCCGACCGGATCCAGTCCAACGGCGTCATCCACCGTGTCGACGCGCTGCTGATGCCCGGCGGCGGGCGCTAGCTAGTCGAACTCGAGGATCACGGCGTCGACGGCGAGGCTGTCGCCGGGCTTGGCGTCGACCTTCCGGACGGTGCCTGCTTTCTCGGCGCGAAGGATGTTCTCCATCTTCATCGCCTCGACGACGGCAAGCGGCTGCCCGGCCTCGACGCGGTCGCCCTCGGCGACGTGAAGGGCGGTGAGCAGGCCCGGCATCGGGCAGAGAAGGTAGCGCGACAGATCCGGCGGCACCTTCTCGATCATGTGGACGCCGAGTGCGGCGATATGGGCGGGAAGGACGCCGACGACGTGGCTGGCGCCGCGCGTGGTGAGGCGCCACTCCCGGCCGCGCCGGGCGATCTGCACCGTCCGCTCGCAATCGTCGATGCGGGCCTTGAGCAGGGCCTGTCCCGGCTGCCAGCTCCCGATCAGCTCGCGGCCCTCGCCCCCGTCGAGACAGGCGATGAGGCCGCCCTCGAAACCGTCGAACCGCACATGGTGCGCCCTGCCGGCGATCCGGACGATGCGTTCCGGCGGGAGCAGGCTGTGGCTGCCGAGCTGGCCTGAGATCGTGTCGGCGCGCGCGTCGGTCTCCAGGGCGACGAAGGCGGCGATGATTGCGAGGTCCTCAATCAGGCGCGCGTCGGCCGGGGCGCCGGTGAAGCCCTCCGGATATTCCTCTGCGATGAAGCCGGTGGTCAGACGCCCCTCGCGGAAGCGCGGATGCTGCATCAACGCCGAGAGAAAATCGACGTTGTGGCCAATGCCCTCGATCCGGAAGCCGTCGAGCGCGTCGATCTGCCGGTCGATCGCCGCCTCGCGCGTCGGCGCCCAGGTGACCAGCTTGGCGATCATCGGATCGTAGAACATCGAGACCTCGCCGCCTTCGAACACGCCGTCGTCGATGCGGACGAGGTGGCCCGGCGTCCTTCGCGACGGGCCTTCGCCGTCCTCAGGATGAACGGACAAATGCTGATCCCGCCCATCCTGGGGAGCCGCTGAGCCCGGCGAAGCGGCGTCTCGAAGGACCGCGCGCGGCGCCTGGTACCGCACCAGCCGACCCGTCGAAGGAAGGAAGCCGCGATAGGGGTCTTCGGCGTAGACCCTGCTCTCGATCGCCCAGCCGTTCAGCGTCACCTCGTCCTGGCCGAAGGGCAACGCCTCGCCCGCGGCGACCCGGATCATCAGCTCGACGAGGTCGAGCCCCGTCACCTCCTCGGTCACCGGATGCTCGACCTGGAGCCGCGAGTTCATTTCGAGGAAGTAGAAGCTCCTGCCCGACGGGTCGGCGCCGCTGACGATCAGCTCGACCGTGCCGGCGCTGTGATAGCCGACGGCGCGGGCGAGGGCGACCGCCTGTTCGCCCATCGCCTTGCGCATTTCGGGCGTGACGAAGGGGGAGGGAGCTTCCTCGACCACCTTCTGGTGGCGCCGCTGGATCGAGCATTCGCGCTCGCCCAGATAGACGATGTTGCCGTGCTTATCGCCGATCAGCTGGATCTCGATGTGGCGCGGGCTCTCGATAAACTTCTCGATGAAGACGCGGTCGTCGCCGAAGCTCGCCAGCCCCTCCCGCTTCGTGGCCTCGAAGCCCTCCCGCACGTCCTTTTCCGACCAGGCGAGGCGCATGCCCTTGCCGCCGCCGCCGGCCGAGGCCTTCATCATGACCGGATAGCCGACCTCGCCGGCGATCCGGACCGCTTGCTCGGTATCGGCGATGTCGCCGAGATGGCCCGGGACGACGTTGACGCCGGCCTCCTTCGCCAGCTTCTTGGACTGGATCTTGTCGCCCATCGCCGCGATCGCCTTCGGGGGCGGGCCGATGAAGGCGATGCCCTGCTCCTCCAGCGCCCGCGCGAAGCTCTCCCGCTCCGAGAGGAAGCCGTAGCCGGGATGCACGGCTTGCGCGCCCGTCGCCTTGCAGGCGTCGATGATCAGCTCGGCATTGAGATAGCTCTCGCTCGCCGGCGCCGGCCCGAGCCGGACGCTCTCGTCCGCCATCCGCACAGGCGGCGCCCGCGCGTCGGCGTCCGAATAGACCGCGACGGTGGCGATCCCCATCTTCTTCGCCGTCCGCATGACGCGGCA
>JAXDPC010000305.1:0-17561 GCA_034668525.1 Sphingomonadales bacterium | reverse complement strand
GAGGGCCTCGGCGGCGTCGATCATCCGCTCGGTGTCGGCGAGCTCGCTGGCGACCCGGTCGAGCGCGGCGGGCTCGGTCCAGACGCCGCTGCGCGGGCCGAGCGGGCGGAAGGCGAGGTCGCCGGCGGCGATCGCGATCAGATAGGGCGCGACCGGATGCTCCATCCGGAAGCGGTAGGCGCGGCCGCCGCCCGCGACGGACTCTCCGTCCGGATCGAGATTGTCGGCGCTCATCACCACCTTCAACGGCTCGGGCGCGACGATCCGCGCGTCCCAGCTCTGGCGGATGCCGGGGCTGTCCTGGGTCGGAATCCAGGTGCGGTTGAGGATCGCCTCGCCCTGGCTGAACAGATAGGGGTGGCGGCCGCCGACGGTCTGGGCCGGCTCCAGCCATTGCAGCGCCGCCGCGTCCGGCCCGGAGCGGTAGCGGACGACGATTCGCCGCGTGCCGTCGAGCCGGACCGCGAGCGGGCGGCCCATGATCTCGTTGCCCTCCCCCAGACTCCACACCAGCGCGCGGCCGCTGCCGCCGTCGGTCACGGCTTCGATCTCGAGGCCCTTGGTGTCGAGCAGGATCTCGGGCGCATCGGGCCGCGCCTCGACGTCGAGCGTCGCGGTGCCGGCGACCCGGCGGGCGGCGAAGTCGAGCGCGAGATCGAGCGCGACATGGGTGACCCGCGCCACCTCGGGGCGGGCGAAGCTGTGGATGTCCCGCGCCTCGGCGCTGGTCAGCACCGGCGCCGGCGCCGCGCGGGGAGGCTCGGCCGTGCGCGCGCAGGAGGCGGCGAGGAAGGCGGCGGCGGCGATCAGCAGGTTGCGCAAGGGGACGGCTCCGTTTCGGACGAGAGGGGCTCGCTAGCCGAAGCGGGGCGCTCCGGCCAGAGCGCTGCGACCGCGGCTTCGGCGAGGAGGCCGACGGCGAGGCCGGCGGCGATATCGGTCGGATAATGGGCGCAACGCGGCACCTGGACGAGGGCGAGCGCGCCGGCGGCCGCCGCGGCGGGGACGGCGTGCTCGGGGAACTCGCGGGCGAAGGCGCGGGCGACGGCGGCGGCGCCGGCGGAATGGCCGGACGGGAAGCTGGTCTCCTCCTTGGCGCGGCTCGTCCCGGGTCGGGGCCGATGGTCCTTGCCGGCGCGGTGCAGCGAACGCGGCCGGGTCCGGTCGACGCGGCGCTTGACGAAATCCTTGGCCAGCGTCGCCGCCTCGTGCGCGATCAGCATGCGCAGGCCGGCGCGGGCCAGCCGCGGCCCCCACTTGCTCGACCGGCCGGCGGCGAGACCGGCCGCGATCGCCGCCGCGCAAAGCGTCCGCAGCTGCGGCTGGTCGCCGAGATCGGCGAGCGGCTCCAGCCACGGCAGCCGCGCATAAGGCGCCATCGCCGTCGCTGCCGCCGCATCCGCTTCGCCGATCGAATCGGCGACGCCGCCCGCCTTCCTGCTCCGTCTGTCGTCTCGTGCCATCGCGGCAACAACCGGCGAGGGGGGCGATCGGTGCCGTGCCCGTCCCCTCTGGGGTCGTCACGGCCCGCTTGCGCGGGCGGCGGCGTCGCCCCACATAGCTGGGCAGGAGGCCCTCATGCCCGTCGACCGTCGCACGTTGCTCGGATTGGGCGGCGCCGCCTTGCTGGGCGGCGGCGCCTTCCTCTGGTTCCACGGCGAAGCGGAAGCCGTTCCCGACGGCCCCTACCGGCTCAGCGACGCCGAATGGCGGCGGCGGCTCTCGCCCCAGGCCTATGCCGTGCTCCGCCGCGGCTCCACCGAGCGCTCGGGATCCAGCCCGCTCAACGGCGAGCATCGCCGCGGCACCTATGTCTGCGGCGGCTGCGCGCTGCCGCTTTATTCCTCGGAGGCGAAGTTCGAGAGCGGCACCGGCTGGCCGAGCTTCTTCCGGCCGCTCGCCAACGCGGTCGGCACGCGCGAGGACGACAGCCTGTTCACGCGGCGCACCGAGGTCCACTGCCGCCGCTGCGGCGGCCATCTCGGCCACGTCTTCAACGACGGCCCGCGGCCGACCGGGCTGCGCTACTGCATGAACGGCGCGGCGCTTCGCTTCGTCCCGGCCTAGGCGGCGAGAGGGAAGCGAAGCAGGCGGTCGGCGAGCGGAACCAGCGCCTCGGCCTTGGGCCCGACGGCGCGGACGATCTCGGGATGGGCGGCGTCGAGGCCGCCGGTGAGGGCGCCGAAGGCGGGCAGGATCAGCTTGCGCTCGGTCGCGACGAAGCAGCGGCGCGAGATGGCGCGGCCGCGGTGGTTGAGCCGCAGCTTGGGGTGGAAATGGCCGGAAAGCTCGGGCCGCGGCTCGTGGGGATCGGCCTGGTGGCGCAGCAGCAGGCCGTCGATCTCGGCCTCCTCCACGACCTCGCCGCCGATGAACCGGTGCGGGCTGCCCCGCAGCCCGCAGCCATGCGCGGGGCGCATGGCGGCCGGTTCATGATCGGCGATGCCGGGATCGTGATTACCCGTGATCCAGGTCCAGCGCGTCGCCGCGGTGAGGGCGGTCAGCATTTCGCGCGCGCGCGCCGGCAGGCGGTCGCAGCCCTTGCTGTCGTGGAAGGAATCGCCCAGGCACCAGATCTCCGTCGCGCCCGTGCTCGCCTGCAGCGCGGTCAGATCGGCGAGGGTGGCGATCGAATCGTAGGGCGGCAGCATCTGCCCGAGGCGCGCGAACCAGCTTGCTTTCTCCAGATGGAGGTCGGCGACGAGCAGCGCCTTGCGCGCCGGCCAGAACAGGGCGCCCTGCGGCAGCGCGACGAGCTCGTGGCCGGAGAACGTAAAGCGAACCATCGCCGCAGCTATAAACGCGGCGCGGCGCGGTTCAAGCGCTCAGATGGTGACCGCCGGCGGCCCCGGCGCATCGGCCGCGGCGAAGGTGAGTTCGGCCAGCTCCCGGCCCGACCCCGGGTGAGTCGCGAAGAACAAGGCGGCGCCGAGGGTGAAGCCCTGCACCACGAGCGCGAGCGGATTTCCGAGCGTCTTCAAGAACTTCATCTCACTTCCCCAGCGTCGTTTCGCACGATCGTTTCTGCGGGCGCCGGGCACGAGGCGGCGGCGTCATGAGGACGGTGGCGCCGCGCAGGTAAACGGGAGCTGAATCAGCCCTTCTCTTTCGCGCTTCCCGGGAAAAAGCGCTCGACGACGCGCACGGCGACGACCAGCAGCAGCGCCAGAGCGGCGCCGACGACCACGATCCGGTACTGGCCGCAGCCGCAGGCGATGCCGATCGCGGCGGCGATCCAGATGTTGGCGGCGGTGGTCATGTTGAGCACGGCGCCGCGATGGACGAAGATCATCCCCGCCGCGATGAAGCCGATCGCCTGGCTGAGGCCCTGGATGGCGCGCAGCGGGTCGGGCGCGTCGCCGTTGGCGGCGAGCTGGACGTGGAGCTCGAGCGAGGAGATCATGATCATCGCCGAGCTCAGCGAGACCAAAGCGTGGGTGCGCACCCCGGCGTCGTGGCCGCGCAGCTCGCGGTCGAGACCGAGCAGCAGGCCGAGCAAAGCGGCGAGGCCGAGACGGAGCAGCATCTCGCCCCAGGAGAAGATCGCGAGCGGATCGCCGTCGAGCATGGCGCCGGATTAGTGGCGGGCGCCGCCGCCGTCCAGCCGCGCGCGGCGGATTGACTTGCCGGGCGACGCGTGTTCCGTTGCGGTCGCGACAACAGGGGGAATGAAATGTCCGACGAACAATTTGTCGACGGCGCCGGGACCGCCGGGACCTCGACCAGCACTTTGTTCAACATCGCGCGCGGCGCCAAGGCGATCGCCTTGCTCTGCTTCCTGCTGCCCTTCGTCACCGTGTCCTGCGCGGGCCAGCCGCTCGCCCGGATCACCGGCATGCAGCTCGCCACCGGCAGCATCCAGCCGATCGGCCAGAACGGGATGCCGGGCGCGCCGAGCACCGGCGCGGCGACCGGCCAGCATTACGGGCTCGACATCTTCGCGCTGGCGGCGGCGGTCCTGATCGTCATCGCCCTCGTCCTCACCTTCGTGCTGGCGCGGCGCCGCGCGGCCCTCATCGCCATGGTCCTGGCGGCGGTCGCGGCGGTGCTGCTCGTGTTCGACGTCTTCGTCCGCATCAAGGGCGCCGCCACGGCCCAGATCCGCGAGGGCATGGGCAATAGCGGCGGCACGGCCCCGTCGGGCGCCGGCGCCGACTTCGAGCGCCAGATGCAGCAGATGGTCAATTCGATCTCGGTCGATCCGGCGCTCGGCTTCTGGCTGTGCATCCTGGCTTTGGTCGCGGCCATCGTGATCAACAATATGGTGCGGTCGCGACGCGCCGACCTCTAGGGATCAGATCGCCCCGGCGAAGCGGTGCTGGCCGACGAAGCCCATCCGGGTGACGCCGGCCCGCCGCACCGCCGCCAGCACTTCGTCGAACCGGTCGTAGCGCGTCTCGGCATCGGCGTTGATCTCGAGCGCCGGCCGGGCCGGGTCGGCGGCGAGCGCGCGCAGGCGCCGCGTCAGCTCCGGCGCCGCGACCGGGCGCCCGTCCCAGAACAAACGTCCGGCGGCGTCGAGGTCGAGCCGGTGCGTCTGCGGCGGCTCGCCGGGGCGAGGCACGGGACGGTCGAGCGGCACCTTGTGGGTGCCGACCGGGATGATCAGGATGAACATGATCAGCAGCACCAGCATCACGTCCACCAGCGGCGTCGTGTTGATGTCCGCGATCGGCTGCGCGTCGTCCCCGATCCTCCTGCTCACCGCCATCGCCGCCTCCTCTCTCCTTTTCTAATGTTATAACGTAACTCACAGCGCATGCAAAGGGTCCCGCGGGCGCGAGGTCTCAGAATCCGCTTGGCGCGTCGGCCCGGATGAAATCGTAGTTGCGCTCCACGCGGGCGATCCGAGTGACATAGTGCGAGTACCAGCGGCGGCGGCCCTCGCCCTGAACGGCGGCATGCTCCGCCTCGCGCTTCCAGGCGGCGATCGATTCGAGATCGGCCCAGTAGGAGATGGTGATGCCGACGCCCTCGCGCGCGGCCTCGACGCCGAGATAGCCGGGCATCGCGGCGGCCAGCTCCAGCATCCGCCGCGACGCCTCCTCATAGCCGTCGAGGTCGCCGCTCTGCAGCGAGGTGAAGATCACCGCAT
Organism: Sphingomonadales bacterium; assembly: GCA_034668525.1. Classification (GTDB taxonomy): domain Bacteria; phylum Pseudomonadota; class Alphaproteobacteria; order Sphingomonadales; family Sphingomonadaceae; genus Allosphingosinicella. The sequence continues at coordinate 12,466 of JAXDPC010000305.1, read as the reverse complement.
AATAAGGCGGCTCGGGAGTCCGCGCGATGTCTCCGCCGTCGGCCATGACCAAGGTGTGGCAGGAGCCGGCTCTCCGCGCAATTCGGGAGCGCGACCCATTCGTCATCCCGGCGGAGGCCGGGATCTCAGGACGAAAAGGCGCAGCCGCCCGTGGAAGGCGCCCTGCATCGCGGCCTGCGCGAACTCCCCCCGAGGTCCCGGCCTTCGCCGGGATCACGGTCCTGCACCAGCCGCCGCAGCGTCACGCCGGTTGATTTCGGGCCCCGCTTGCGCCAGTCACGCCGCGAACCTGAAGGACCAGCGATGGCCGCACGCCTCTACCAGCGCTACCGCAACGCCATGCAGGCGAGCCGCGCGCTCAAGGACGAATGGGTGCTCGAGTTCGAGTCCAAATCCCCCCGCCGTCCCGATCCCCTGACCGGCTGGTCGGGCGGCGCCGACACCCAGAACCAGGTCCAGATCCTGTTCCCGACGCTGGAGGCGGCCAAGGCCTATGCCGAGCGCAAGGGGATCGACGTCCATCTCGTCCCCGCGGCAACGAGGAAGCTCAGCATCCAGGCCTATGCGGACAATTTCCGCTAGCGCGATCGCCTTGAGTTGAACCGTCATTGCGAGGAGCCGCGACGAAGCGATCCAGCGGCCTCCGAGTCCGCACTGGATTGCTTCGCTGCGCTCGCAACGGCGATGTGCCTCAGGTCAGCTTCGTAAGGTCGCACCGAGCTTGGCCGCGGCGGCGACGATGCGGTCGGAGATCGCCTTCAGCTCGTCCTCGGTGAAGCTGCGCTCCGCCGGCTGGAGCGTCACCTCGACCGCCAGCGACTTCTGCCCCTCCGGAATGCCGCGGCCTGTGAAGACGTCGAACAGCGCGACGCCCGTGATCGCCTGGCGGTCGGCGGCGCGGACGGCGCGGAGAAGCCGGTCGGCTTCGAGATCGTCAGGGACGAGGAAGGCGAAGTCGCGCTTCACGGCCTGCAAGGACGGCGGCGTGAAAGCGGCACGCATGCGGCCGCCGCCGCGCTTCCGGGGCAGAGCGTCGAGGAAGATCTCGGCGGCGACCACCGGGCCGTCGAGGTCGAAGGCCCTGAGGGTCGCGGGGTGGAGTTCCCCGAACTCGGCAAGCTCGTTTTTCGGGCCGAGGCTGAGCCGCGCCGAACGGCCGGGATGGTAGACGTCCGAGCCCGGAGCGAGCGCCTGGAGATTCTCGACCGGCGCGCCGGCAGCGGCGAGGATGGCCAGCGCCTCCGCTTTGGCATCGTAGGCGTCGAAACCCTGCGCGCCGCCGCTGCGCCAGTGCCGACCGCTGCGCTCGCCGGCGAGGACGAGGCCGAGGGTCGGCCGTTCCGAGTCGGCGAGATAGCGGCGGCCGACCTCGAACAGCCGCACCGACGCGGCGCCGCGCGCGACGTTCCGCGCCGCGGCGGCGAGCAGGCCCGGAAGGAGCGAGGGACGCATCGCATTCATCTCCTCGCTGATCGGATTGTCGAGCAGCCAGAAAGAGCCGCCGACCGGAGCCGCCTCCGCTTCCGAGATGAAGCTCCAGGTCACGGCCTCGTCGAGGCCGCGCGCCGCCGCGGCCCGCCGCACCTTGCGCTCGAGCATCTGCTCGGCGGTCGCGGTCGGCCGCGCGACGCCGGGGGCGCGGCGGAGCGGGGTCGAGGGCACCTTGTCATAACCTTCGATCCGGGCGACCTCCTCGACGATGTCGGCCGAGCCGATGACGTCGCGCCGCCACGTCGGAACCGAGATCGTCCAGCTTTCTCCCTCGTCGACGCCGAAGCCGAGCCGTTCCAATATCTCCCGCTGCCGCGCCTCGGGCACGTCGAGACCGCCGAGCTCCAGGCAGCGGGCGGGGCGGTAGGAGACCGTCCGGGGATCCGGCGGCGGCCGGCCCGCGCGGACCGCTTCGGACGGCTGGCCGCCGGCGAGATCGATCGCCATCCGCGTCGCGAGCTGGAGGCCGGTCTCGACGAAGGCCGGGTCGACGCCGCGCTCGAAGCGGGTGCGCGCGTCTGAGACGATCGCGAGCTTCTGGCCGGTGCGGGCGATATGTTCCGGATCGAAATAAGCGCATTCGATGAGGATGTCGGTGGTCGCTTCGGTGACGCCGCTATGCTCGCCGCCCATGATGCCGCCGATATCGTGCACTCCGGCCTCGTCGGCGATCACCGTCATCGAGGGGTCGAGCGCGTAGGTCTTGCCGTTGAGGGCCAGCACCTGCTCGCCGTCGCGCGCACGCCGGGCGACAACGGCGCCCCGCAGCTTGGCGAGGTCGTAGACGTGCAGCGGCCGTCCGTAAGCGAGGGTGATGAAGTTGGTCATGTCGACGAGGGCGCTGATCGGGCGCTGTCCGACCGCCTTCAGCCTCTGCTGCAGCCAGGCGGGCGAAGGGCCGTTGCGGACCCCGCGGACGACGCGGCCGTAGAAAGCGGGGCAGCCCTCCGGATCGTCGGTGCGGATCTCGACCGGGCACGGAAAGGCGCCGGGGATCTCGTTGGCATCAGGCTGCTTCAGCGTACCGAGCCCGGCGGCGGCGAGGTCTCGGGCGATGCCGTGGACGCCCATCGCGTCCTGGCGGTTGGGCGTGATTGCGACGTCGATCACCGGATCGTCGAGGCCTGCATAGGCCGCGTAGGATGCTCCGACGGGCGCATCGTCCGGGAGCGCGATGATGCCGTCATGCTCCTCGCCCAGCTCGAGCTCGCGCACCGAGCACATCATGCCGCGGCTCTCGACGCCGCGGATCGCCGCGACCTTCAGGGTGAGGTCGCTCCCCGGCACATAGGCGCCGGGCGGGCCGAACACGCCCTTCATCCCGGGGCGGGCGTTGGGCGCGCCGCAGACCACCTGGACCGCCTCGCCGGTTCCCGCGTCGACGCTGAGCACCTGGAGCTTGTCCGCCTGGGGATGGGGCTGGGCGGTGAGGACATGGGCGACGGTGAAGGGCGCCAGCTTCTCGGCCGCATTCTCGACCCCTTCGACCTCGAGGCCGATCGCCGTCAGCTTCGCGACGATGTCGTCCAGCGAGGCATCGGTCTCGAGATGCTCCTTCAGCCAGGAGAGGGTGAACTTCATGCGCGCTCCGTTCGTGTCGAGCCCTTCGACGCCGCCTGCGGCGGCGCTCTGGATGAACTGAGTCGAGACACCCCGCCGAGCGAAAGCGAGGCATTCAGCGCAAGAGAAGATCTCGGCTTCGCTCGATACGGCCCCTCGACTTCGCTCGGGGCGAACGGAGTGGGGCCATGCGCCCGGCACAGCCTCATGCGCCGACGCCCCCGCTGAGGGTCGGCACGTCGAGCGCGGAGAAGCCGTAATGGCGCAGCCATCTGAGGTCGCCGTCGAAGAAGGCGCGCAGATCGTCCATCCCATATTTGAGCATCGCCAGCCGATCGATGCCGCAGCCGAAGGCGAAGCCTTGCCATTCTTCGGGATCAAGCCCGCAGGCCTCGATCACCTTGGGATGGACCATTCCGGAGCCGATCAGCTCCATCCAGGAGTCCGACCCGCCCAGCACCCGGCGGCCGTCGACGACGGTATAGCCGACATCCACCTCGGCCGAGGGTTCGGTGAACGGGAAGTAGGACGGCCGCAGCCTGAGCACGATGTCCTCGCGCTCGAAATAGGCCTTGAGGAAGGTCTCGAGCGTCCATTTGAGATGGCCGAGATGGATGCCGCGGTCGATCACCAGTCCCTCGACCTGGTGGAACATCGGCGTGTGGGTCGCGTCGCTGTCCGAGCGGTAGGTGCGGCCCGGCGCGATCACGTAGATGGGCGGAGCCTCGCTTTGCATCGTCCGAATCTGGACCGGCGAGGTATGGGTCCTGAGCAGCATCCGCCGCCCTTCCCCATCCGTGTCCGGGAAATAGAAGGTGTCGTGCATCGCGCGGGCCGGGTGGCTCTCGGGGATGTTGAGGGCGGTGAAATTGTGCCAGTCGTCCTCGATCTCGGGCCCGGTCGCGACCGAGAAGCCGAGATCGGCGAAGATCTCGGCGAGCTCGTCCATCACCTGGCTCACCGGGTGGACGCTGCCCTGCGGCCCGCCCGGCACCGGCAGCGTCATGTCGAGCGTTTCGGTCGCCAGCCGCCGCTCGAGCCCCTCCGCTTCGAGAGCGGCCTTGCGGGCGGCGATGGCGGCGGTGACGCGTTCGCGCAGAGAATGGATCCGCGGCCCTTCGACCTGGCGCTCGTCCGGGCTCATCCCGCCCAGCGTCTTGAGGAGCGCGGTGATCTCCCCCTGCTTGCCCAGCAAGGCGACACGCTCCGCCTCCAACGCCTGAAGGTCGGGCGCGGCTTCGATGCGGGCGATCAGCTCGCCGCTCATCTGGTCGAGGCGGGACATGGCGCCTGCCCCTATCGGACATTTCGTCCCGATTGAACCCCGCAGCCGCTTCCCTTCGAACGGCGAGGGGGGCAGTCTGCCACCATGCCCTGGCCGGAATTGAGCGAAGCCCGCGACGGCCCGACCATCGCCGCCCTGCACCTTTACAGCCAGATCGCCGGCAAGGTGGCGGTGGCGGCGCTGCCGTGGCGCAACCATGGCTGGCACGCGACCCTTCGCCTCCACCCGCGCGGCCTCAGAACCGAGCCGATCCACGCCGCCTCGGGCACGTTCGAGCTCGGCTTCGACCTGATCGACCACGCCTTCACCCTTGCCGGTCCCGACGGAATGCGGCGGGCGCCTCTCCGGCCGATGAGCGTCGCCGAGTTTCATGCCGAGGCGGCGCGCATGCTGCGGGATGCCGGGCACGAGCTTCGCATCCATTCCGCGCCGAACGAGATCGACCCTGCAATTCCCTTCGCCCACGACGAGGAGCCCCGAGCCTACGATCAGGGCAGCGCGCGCCGTCTGCTGGGCGCACTGACCGATGCGGACCGGGTGCTGCGGCTGTTCCGCTCGGGCTTCCTCGGCAAGGCGAGCCCCGTCCATTTCTTCTGGGGCAGCTTCGACCTCGCCGTCACCCGCTTCTCGGGGCGGCCCGCGCCGCGCCATCCCGGGGGGATCCCGAACCTGCCCGACGCGGTGACGCGGGAAGCTTATAGCCACGAAGTCTCCAGCGCCGGCTTCTGGCCCGGCGGCGCGGGAGGCGGCGGCGATCCTTTCTTCTATTCCTACGCCTATCCGGCACCGGCAGGCTTCGCGGCTGCGGTCATCGAGCCTGAAGCGGCGCGCTTCGATGCCGCACTGGGCGAATTCGTGCTCGAATACGAAAAGGTGCGTCGTGCGCGCGACCCGGACGCGGCCCTGCTCGCCTTCCTCGAGAGCAGCTACGCCGCCGCCGCCGATCTCGGCCGCTGGGACCGCGCCGCGCTCGACTGCGCACGGGGACGGCCGGGCGTCCCCCGGCCGGTCTGAAGTTTGGAGCGGCCGCCCCGATGGAGTAAAGAGGGCTCCGTCAGAGAAGGGGGAATCGAGATGGCCTTTCATTTGCATCAAAGCCAAAGCCCGGGCGCGGGCCTCACCAGCTTCCACCTCCACGAGACTGAGAATGGCCGGAACAGCGCGGTCTATGTGATCGTGCCGACCCCGTCGGTGCGCCGCGCAGGGATCAAGATGCCGAGCAAATCGGCACGGCAGCTCGCCAAGGCAGCCTTGCTCGAAGCCGCCGCTGCGCTCTAGGCAGCGGGCATGACGGGAGCCGCGCTGGCGCTGCTGCTGCAGGCGGCGGCGTGGCAGGTCGAAGCGTGGCAACCGGCGCCGGTCTCGAGCCCGGCCTTCGAATCGCATCCGGCCTTCGATGGGCGCGGCCGGGCGCTCTACTTCGTGCGCAGCAGCGCCCGCTTCACCGGCTGGCGCCTGCAGGTCTCGCACTGCCGGGGCGGCCGCTGGACGGAGCCGGCCGAGCCCGCCTTCGCGGGCGACGGCGCCGAGGCGGATCCGTTCGTCACCGCGGACGGCGGCGCGCTCTACTTCATCTCGTCCCGCAGCGAGGATGGCGTGCCGCAGAGCGAGCTCGACATCTGGCGGGTGACGAGGCGCCGCGACGGGAACTGGGGCGCGCCGGAGCGGCTCCCGGAGCCGATCAATTCGGCCGGAAACGAGTGGTTTCCGCGGCTCGCGCACGACGGCCGGCTCTATTTCGGGTCGGACCGCCCCGGCGGCCTCGGCGGTACCGACATCTGGCGGGCGCGGCAGCGGGGCGGGCGCTGGACCGTGGAGAATCTCGGCCCCGGCGTGAACGGCCCCGGCGACGAATATGAGGCGGAAATATCGCGCGACGGCCGGCGCATGCTGCTGATGGCCGGCGGCGATCTCTGGACGGTGCCGCGCAGCGGCGGCGGCTGGGGCGCCCGGATCCGGCTCGGACCCGAGATCAACGGCGCGCGGCTCGAAGCCGGCCCGCTGCTGGCGCCGGACGGCCGCTCGTTCCTGTTGGCCCGCGACACCGGTGCCGGTGGCTCCGGCGAGCTTTTCCTCGCCCGCAGCGGACGCGGCCGCTTCTGGCCGCCGCGCTGCCGCTGAGGCCATCGCTTCCCATCGGCTTGACATACGTTCATAGCCCCCGTCCCCGGGGAGGAAGCCGCATGCGTGTTTTTGTCTTGTCGCCTTTGCCTTGGCTGGCCGCGATCGCCGCCGGGATCGGCGTCTCGCTCTACGGCGGCTCGTTGCAGGGCGACGATCCGATGGCGCCGATCCTGTTCGTCGCCGGCGGTGGAGCCGCCCTCGTCGCCTTGGTGATGCTCGTCGTCTCGTGGCGGGCCTCCGGGCGGCGATCCTATGCGGCGGCGGCGCGATCGACCGATGCGGTCGCCCGCTGGCAGGTCTATCCCTCGGACCAGGAGGCGTTCCGGACCGTCGACGCAGCCCGATCGGGGCGGCTGTGGTCGCTCAAGAATGCGCTGACCCTGCCCGCCCGGCCGCCGCTGGAGGGCTATCCGGTGGTCGTCGGCCATGAGTCGCTGCTCGTCGGCGACCGGCTCTACGATCGCGGCCCCCACGATTTCGGCACGCCCGGGGAAGTGGTCTACCAGCAAGGGGTCCCCGGCTTCATCGAGATCAGCTGCCTGTTGAAGACGACCAAGGCGCCGCTGATCCAAATCCTGCGCTTTCCGGTCCCAGCGACCGCGGAGACGGAAGCGGCGCGCGCTTATGCGCATCTCGCCGCGCAGGTGCGAGCGGAGGATCGCGACCGCATCCGCGGCACCTTCCGCGACCATTTCGAAGCCGCCGACCAGGCGGACGACTCGCCCCACCGGCTGCAGCGCCGGCGCAAATGGCTGCTCCCGCTCCTCGCCCTGTTCATCCTGGCGATGGCGGCCTTCGTCTTCATCCGCTGAGGCCAAGGAAAAGGCGCCGGAGCTGCCCCCGGCGCCCTTGCCGTTTCAGCCTGTGTGGAGCGCTCAGGCCTGCGCCGGGAGCGCCGCGCGAGCCTGGGCGATGATGGCGCTGAACGCCTCGCCCTCATGCATCGCGATGTCGGCGAGGACCTTGCGGTCGAGGTCGACTCCGGCGAGCTTCAGCCCGTGCATGAACTGGCCGTAGGTGAGGCCCTCGGCCCGCACCGCGGCGTTGATCCGCTGGATCCAGAGCGCCCGGAACGAGCGCTTCTTCACCTTGCGGTCGCGATAGGCATATTGCCCGGCCTTCTCGACCGCCTGGCGGGCGATGCGGATGGTGTTCTTGCGACGGCCGTAATAGCCCTTCGCCTGCTCCAATATTCTCTTGTGGCGGGCCTTGGTGGTGACCCCGCGCTTGACTCTAGCCATGTCGGGTTCCTCCTACTTCAGGCCGTAGGGCGCCCAGGCCTTCACCCGCGCCGTATCGGCGTCGGCGAGGACGAAGGTGCCGCGGTTCTGGCGGATATATTTGGAATTGTGGCTGATCAGCCGGTGGCGCTTGCCCGCCACGCCGTGCTTGATCTTGCCGGTCGCGGTGAGCTTGAAGCGCTTCTTGACGCCGCTCTTGGTCTTCAGTTTGGGCATTTTCGTCTCCTTGGCCACCCGAGGGGCGGACGTTTGAGAACAGCCACGGCAGCCCTTGTGAGCCGGGCGGTTCAGTTCTTCCAAAGCTGGAAAGAAGCGGGGCCTATAGGGGGGCAGGCGCCGGAAGGCAAGGCTCACCAGGGGATCGGCCGGCCCCGATAATCGACGAAGGCTCCAGACTGCGCGCGGGTCAGGCGCTCGATCACGCCGCGCATCCCGGCGACGCTCTCGCGCGGGCCGATCTGGGCGTTGGAGCCGCCCATGTCGGTCCGCACCCAGCCGGGATGGAACAGCACCATCGACACGGCCAGCTCCCGCGACAATGCGTACCAGGCCGCGTTCAATGCCGCCTTGGAGGCGCGGTAGGCGACATAGCCGCCGGAGCTGTCGGCGATGCTGCCCATGCGGCTGGTGATCGCCGCCATCTTGCCGTCGGGCGCCATCTTCGCGGCGAGGCGTTCGGCGAGCAGCACGGGCGCGACGGCGTTGACCGCGTGGACGCGCTGCCATTCCTCCGCGGCCTCCGCATCGCCGATCCGTTGCGGCCCCGAAACGCCGGCATTGGCGATGAAGAGATGGAGCTGCCCCCCGATCCGGTCGGGGAAGGAAGCGACAGCCTCGAAATCCGCGACGTCGAGCGTCTCCACGCGCACTGCAAGCGCTTCGAGCTCGGCCGACGGCCGCCGCGTCGTCGCAATCACCTCCCAGCCGTCCGCCGCATATTGCCGCGCGAATTCAAGGCCGAGGCCGCGATTGGCGCCGGTCACGAGGACCCGGGGCATCAATCGAACAGACTCGACACGGAGCTCTCGTCGGCGATGCGCTTGATCGCTTCGCCGATGAGGGGGGCGATGGTGAGGGGGCGGATCCGCGCGGCGGCGGCGGTCTCCTCCGTCGGCGCGATCGAATCGGTGATGACCAGCTCGGCCAGCTCGGAGCGCTCGACGCGCGCGACGGCGGCGCCGGAGAGGACGCCGTGGCTGCAATAAGCGACCACTTCCTCGGCCCCGTCGGCCTTGAGCGCGGCGGCGGCGTTGCAGAGCGTGCCGGCGGAATCGACGATGTCGTCGATCAGCACGCAGAAGCGGCCCTCGACGTCGCCGATGATGTTCATCACCTCCGATTCGCCCGGGCGCTCGCGGCGCTTGTCGACGATGGCGAGCGGGGCATTGTCGAGCCGCTTGGCGAGCGAGCGGGCGCGGACCACACCGCCGACGTCGGGCGAGACGACGGTGATCGCCCGGTTGGCGAAGCGGCTCCTGATGTCGGCCGACATGACCGGCGCGGCCCACAGATTGTCGGTCGGTATGTCGAAGAAACCCTGGATCTGGCCGGCGTGGAGGTCGACCGAGAGGACCCGGTTGGCGCCGGCGACGGTGATCAGATTGGCGACCAGCTTGGCCGAGATCGGCGTGCGCGGCCCCGGTTTCCGGTCCTGCCGGGCGTAGCCGAAATAGGGAATGACGGCGGTGATCCTTTTGGCCGACGCGCGGCGCAGCGCGTCGATGCAGATCAGCAGCTCCATGAGATTGTCGTTGGCCGGATAGGAAGTGGACTGGACCACGAACACGTCCTCGCCGCGGACATTTTCGTGGACCTCGACGAACACCTCCTCGTCGGCGAAGCGCCGGACGCTGACCTCGGTCACCGGCATTTCGAGATAGGCCGCGATCGCGCTCACCAGCGGCAGGTTCGAATTGCCCGACATCAGCTTCATGAGGCGGCGTCTCCCGGAGGCGGCGCGACTCCAGTGGCGCGACGTGCCCTCGCTGGCAAGAGCGTGGTGCGCCGACGCAAAAGGACTTGCCTTCACCCCCGCTCATCCTGAGGAGGGACTGAGCCTCGGCGAAGGCCCGTCTCGAAGGACCCGGTGCGTCCTTCGAGACGCCGCTTCGACTTCGCTCAGCGGCTCCTCAGGATGAGCGGAAGAAGTCACCGAATGCCCAGCTCGAATGTCGTCACCCGCTTCGCGCCGTCGCCGACGGGCCGCCTCCATGTCGGCAACATCCGCACCGCGCTGCACAATTGGCTGTTCGCGCGGCGGTGCTGCGGACGCTTCCTGCTGCGCCTCGACGACACCGACCGCGAGCGCTCCCGAGAGGAGCTGGTCGAGGCGATCCGCGCCGATCTGGCCTGGCTCGGGCTGGAGGCCGACGAGGAGCATCGCCAGTCGGCGCGGTTCGGCCGCTACGACGCGGCGCTGGAGCGGCTCGCCGCAGCGGGGCGGGCCTATCCCGCCTACGAGACGGCGCAGGAGCTGGAGCTGAAGCGCAAGATCCAGCTCGGCCGCGGCCTGCCGCCGGTCTACGACCGCGCCGCGCTTGCACTCTCGGCGGAGGACGGGGCGCGGCTCGAGGCGGAGGGGCGGCGTCCGCACTGGCGCTTCCGGCTCGATCACGACGCCGCGATCGAATGGGACGATCTCGTCCGCGGCCGCCAGCATTTCGAGCCGCGGCTGCTCTCCGATCCGGTGATCCGCCGCGAGGACGGATCGTGGCTGTACATGCTGCCGAGCACGGTGGACGACATCGAGCTCGGCGTAACCCATGTGCTGCGCGGCGAGGACCATGTCACCAACACCGCGCTCCAGATCCAGATGTTCGAAGCTCTGGGCGCGGCGCCGCCCGCCTTCGCGCACGAGGCTTTGCTGGTCGGGTCGGAGGGCAAGCTCTCGAAGCGGCTCGGCTCGCTCGGGGTCGAGGCGATGAAGGAGGCGGGGATCGAGCCGATCGCCCTCGCCGCCAAGCTCGCCCGGATCGGCACCAGCCTCCCGGTCGAGCCGGTGACTTGGATGGACCCGCTGGTCGAGGGTTTCGACTTCGCCACCTTCGGGCGCGCGCCCGCCCGCTTCGACATGGAGGAGCTCGAGGCGCTCAACGCCCGCATCGTCCACAGCCTCGCTTACGAGGCGGTCGCGGAGCGGCTCCCGCCCGGCATGGATAGGGCCGACTGGGAAGCGATCCGCCCCAATCTCGGCCGCCTCGACGAGGCGGCGGACTGGTGGGAGATCCTCCACGGGCATGTCGAGCAGGCGGCGGCGGTCGAGGACCGCGCGTTCCTGGCCGCCGCCGCGGACGTCGCGGCGGGCCTCGATTGGAGCGAAGCGCCCTGGGCCGCACTCACCGCCGCGCTCAAGGCGACGACCGGCCGCGGCGGAAGGGCCCTGTTCCACCCCCTGCGGCGCGCGCTGACGGGACGCGACAGCGGTCCCGAAATGGCGGTCCTGCTCCCGCTGATCGGCCGCGACGAAGCGGTCGCGCGCCTGCGCTCCGCGGCCGGGGCCTCCTGACCGCCTAGCCGAATCCGGAACAAAAAGGCCGGAGCAGATTTAGGATATATTATATCATTCGGTGATGATATAACGTGGTGCAGCCGACATAGACCGGCCGCCGACGAAGGAGAAGGAAGATGGCCGAAGCCGCTTTTCTCGAACCCAGACGAATCAGGCCGGGCGCCGCCGCGGTGGTGGTGCTGCTGCACGGGACCGCGATCACGGCGCTCCTGATGGCCAAGGGCTATGTGCCCGCGCCGCCGGGCTTCACCCGGACCGAGGTTACGACGGTGCGTCTCCAGCCCCCGCCGCCGCCGGAACCGCAGCCTGTCCGGCCTCGCGAGCAGCGGACGGTATGGACACCCACTCCCACTCCCCCGTTCCGCAACCCGGAGGCTCCGACGGTTCCGGACCGGCCGGTGGCGCCGCCGGATCTCGGTTCCTTGGCGAGCAGCGAGGATGTGCGCGGCGTTCCGGAGACTCCGCCGGTCACGCCCTCCCCGCCTCCGGCAGCGCCGGTGCGGCGGGAGGCCGTGCTGATTTCGGGCGATCTCCAGCCGCCTTACCCGACGTCCGAACAGCGCGCCCAGCGCGAGGGCACGGTGGTGGTCCAGGTCGTCGTCGGCGCCGACGGACGCGTGATCCGGGTGGAAAAGGTCCGCGCGACCAGCGACGCCTTCTTCGAAGCGACCGCGCGCCATGCCCGTTCGCGCTGGCGCTTCCGCCCGGCGACGGTCGACGGGCGGCCGGTCGAGGCGACCAAGACGCTCACCGTCCGCTTCCAGCTCCAGGACGGATGAGCGGCAGGCTGGCGCAGGAGAGCGGCCCGCATTATCTAGGCGCGATGCCGCTCCCCCGCCCAGCCTCGCCGCGCGCCCTGATGCGGGACCTGCGCGCCTTCACGGCGCAGCGCACGCGGCACCAGTGGATCGCGGCCTTCTTCGCCGTGGCGATGCCGGCGGCCATCCTCGGCCTGTTCGTGCTCGACGGGCGCACCAACATCCTGCCGGGCGAGCAGGTCATCTTCGTGGAGAGCTGGTCGGCGGCGCGGAGCGACGAGGAGATCAGGGCCGCCCAGCAGGTCCGCCAGCGCGAGCGCGAGCGGGCCGAGGCCGAGCGCCGGCAGGAATGGCAGCGCCTCGGCAACCGGCTGGGGATCGACCCGTAGACGCGCGCTGGATGCGGGCGGCCGTCGCGCTCGGCGAGCGCGGCCGCGGGGGCACCGCGCCCAAACCCAATGTCGGCTGGCTGGTCGGGCAGGTCGGGCGAGGGGGCGGC